>NZ_JBEAFZ010000077.1:0-104702 GCF_040062415.1 Klebsiella sp. GG_Kp173 | reverse complement strand
CAACGCCTGCGGCGTTAGTCCGAGTCCGGGCACCACTATTTAAAGAACCCGCCCAAAAGGCGGGTTTTTGCGTTTCTGTAGCCGGACTCTTCATCGAACATCGCTAACCCGTGATTCTCTGCTGCACTTTTCTCCTGGTGAGCCAGCTGCCACTTAACGGCCAGCGCAGACCGCCTCTCCCCATAGAATCTTTTCGCAAATACATTTTCAAATATCAGATAACCCGCTGATTCAAATCGCCATTCTGTCGTTAAAAGCGGCTAATAACGCCCTTTTCTGGCAATCGATCCGCCCAGGCGGCTACCCTGCTTTCCCTCCGGATGGCTGAACAGCATCTTATATTCCATTTTGCGCTAAATGACAGAGAAATGTTCTTTAAATTACCGATTTCACAGCCCTACCATGCAAAAATATCTTAAACGAGTGGGTAAATGGTTATGTCACTGTTTCATTCCGTGAGCGACCTGATCGGTCATACTCCCCTGCTCCAGTTGCACAAACTGGATACCGGGCCCTGCAGTCTGTTTTTAAAACTGGAAAATCAGAACCCGGGCGGATCAATTAAAGATCGGGTTGCGCTGTCGATGATTAACGAAGCCGAGCGCCAGGGCAAACTGGCGCCCGGCGGGACAATTATCGAAGCCACTGCCGGCAATACCGGCCTCGGCCTGGCGCTGATCGCGGCGCAGAAAAATTACCGCCTGATCCTGGTGGTGCCGGACAAAATGAGCCGCGAGAAAATCTTTCACCTGCGGGCGCTGGGCGCGACGGTGCTGCTCACCCGTTCCGACGTCAATAAAGGTCACCCGGCCTATTACCAGGATTATGCCCGCCGCCTTGCCGATGAAACGCCGGGGGCTTTTTATATCGACCAGTTTAACAACGACGCTAATCCGCTGGCGCACGCGACCTCCACCGCGCCAGAACTTTTCCAGCAGCTGGAGGGCGACATCGACGCCATCGTGGTCGGCGTTGGCTCTGGCGGCACGCTGGGCGGGCTTCAGGCCTGGTTTGCAGAACACTCGCCGAAAACGGAATTTATCCTCGCCGATCCGGCGGGCTCGATCCTTGCCGATCAGGTTGATACCGGACGCTACGGCGAAACGGGATCCTGGCTGGTCGAAGGGATTGGAGAAGATTTCATCCCGCCGCTGGCCAGGCTGGAGGGGGTGCATACCGCCTATCGCATCAGCGACCGCGAAGCGTTCCACACCGCGCGCCAGCTGCTGCTGGTCGAAGGTGTGCTGGCCGGATCCTCCACCGGCACCCTGCTCAGCGCCGCGCTGCGCTACTGCCGGGCGCAAAGCCGTCCGAAGCGGGTGGTGACCTTCGCCTGCGACAGCGGCAATAAATACCTGTCAAAAATGTTCAACGACGACTGGATGCGCCAGCAAGGGCTAATCGCCCGCCCCGAACAGGGCGATCTCAGTGATTTTATCGCCCTGCGCCATGACGAAGGCGCTACCGTCACGGCCGCGCCGGACGACACCCTGGCCGCGGTCTTTACCCGCATGCGGCTGTATGACATCTCCCAACTGCCGGTTCTGGAGGATGGCCGCGTGGTCGGCATCGTCGATGAGTGGGATTTGATCCGCCACGTACAGGGCGATCGCCAACGCTTCTCCCTGCCGGTCAGCGAAGCGATGAGCCGCCATGTTGAAACTCTCGATAAGCGTGCGCCAGAGAGCGAACTGCAGGCCATTCTCGATCGCGGTCTGGTGGCGGTGATCGCTGACAACGCGCGTTTTCTTGGCCTGGTCACCCGCAGCGATGTACTGACCGCCTGGCGTAACCGAGTAGCACAATAAGGAATTTTTTATGTCATCTATCCACACCCTGAGCGTACATAGCGGAACCTTCACCGACAGCCACGGCGCAGTGATGCCGCCTATTTATGCCACCTCCACTTTCGCTCAGCCGGCGCCGGGGCAGCATACCGGCTATGAATATTCCCGCAGCGGGAATCCTACCCGCCATGCGCTGGAGACGGCGATCGCCGACCTGGAAAACGGTACGCGCGGCTACGCGTTCGCCTCCGGGCTGGCCGCCATCGCCACCGTGCTGGAGCTGCTGGATAAGGACAGTCACCTGGTGGCGGTCGATGATGTGTATGGCGGCACTTACCGCCTGCTGGAAAACGTACGCCGCCGTAGCGCTGGTCTGCAGGTGAGCTGGGTGAAACCCGACGACCTGGCGGGAATTGAAGCGGCGATCCGCCCCGATACGCGCATGATCTGGGTGGAAACGCCCACCAACCCGCTGCTGAAGCTGGCGGATCTCAGCGCTATCGCCGCTATCGCGCGCCGCCATAACCTGATCAGCGTCGCCGATAACACTTTCGCCTCGCCGGCGATCCATCGCCCGCTGGAGCACGGGTTTGATATTGTGGTCCACTCCGCGACTAAGTACCTCAATGGCCATTCCGATGTCGTCGCCGGCCTGGCGGTGGTCGGCGATAACGCCGCGCTCGCGGAGAAGCTTGGCTACCTGCAGAATGCGGTAGGCGGCGTACTCGACCCGTTCAGCAGCTTCCTGACGCTACGCGGCATCCGCACCCTGGCGCTGCGGATGGAGCGTCATAGCGCGAACGCGCTGCAGCTCGCCGAATGGCTGGAACAGCAGCCGGAAGTGGAGCGCGTCTGGTTCCCCTGGCTGGCCTCGCACCCGCACCATCAGCTTGCGCGCCGGCAAATGGCCCTGCCCGGCGGCATGATTTCGGTAGTGGTGAAAGGCGATGACGGTTACGCCGAACGCATCATCAGCAAGCTGCGCTGGTTCACCCTTGCGGAGAGTCTGGGCGGCGTCGAGAGCCTGGTGAGCCAGCCCTTCAGCATGACCCATGCCTCGATCCCGCTGGAGAAGCGCCTGGCGAACGGCATCACGCCGCAGCTGATCCGCCTGTCGGTCGGGATCGAAGATCCTCACGATCTGATTGCCGACTGGCAGCAGGCGCTTCGGGAGGAGTGATTATTCCGACGCGCGGGTCGTCGCCAGCGCGTCAGGCATTCCCTGCTGAAGGTGGGCGATAAACTGCGTCAACTTCGGCAGGGGCCGGCGATCCTGGCGCCAGAGCAGATGCACGGGCCTCGGCTGTGGGGTCCACGCCTCCAGCACCCGCACCAGGCTGCCGCTGGCCAGCGCATCGGCCAGCAGTACCTCCGGCTGCATCAGCAGCCCAGCCCCGGCGATCGCCGCCTGGCGCAGCGCATAGCCATCGTTACAGCGCAAAACCGCATCGCGCTTCCAGCGCACTTCCCCCTCCATGCCCGGCAGCCGCCACTCGTTGCGGGCGGTCCAGACCGTATGGGACAGGCAGAGATGATCGGCGAGATCTTCCGGCCTCCCTGGCATTCCGTAACGCGCCAGATAAGCCGGCGCGGCGCAGATCACCATCCGATAGGGCGCCAGATAGCGGGCCACCAGATCCTCCTGATGGATCTCGCCAATGCGGATCGCCAGGTCGAAACCTTCATCTACCAGATCGACCATCCGGTTGGTCAGATCCAGTTCCACTCGGACCGCTGGCCAGGCTTGCAGAAAGGTGGCGGTCAGGGGCGCAATCACGCTGGCGCCGAACGAGGTGGGCGCGCTCACCCGCAGAGTGCCGGCGGGCGCCAGCCGCAGCCGCTCAACGGCGCTTTCGGCGATGGAGACCTGCTCCATCACCCGTTTCGCTTCGTCAAAATAGACCCGCCCGGCGTCGGTGAGGCTCTGGCGTCGGGTGTTACGCTCCAGCAGGCGCGTCGCCAGCTGGGTTTCCAGCTGGGCGATATATTTCCCGACCATCACCGCCGACAGCCCCAGGCGCGACGCCGCCCCGGTAAAGCTGCCGCACTCCACCACGGCAATAAACGTCTCCATCCCTCGCAGCTTATCCATATTGCTAACCTCTGGTTAGTAATGTTCTAACTTTTAGCCAGTTTATCCGATATCCGTTTTATTAAAGAATAGCCTCTCACCTCATCAGGAGTCTGCCATGAAAATTATCGTTGTCGGTGCCAGCGGCACCATTGGTCGCGCGGTCAGCGAAGAACTGAGCCAGAGACATGACGTTATCCGCGTCGGCCGCACCCGGGGGGATTATCAGGTGGATATCACCTCGCAGGAGAGCGTCGAGGCGCTGTTTGCGCAGACCGGCGAAGTAGACGCCATCGTCTCCACCACCGGTAATCTGCACTTTGGGCCGTTAAGCACCATGACCGACAGCCAGTTCAACCTCGGTCTGCAGGACAAACTGCTGGGGCAAATTCGCCTGGCGCTGGTCGGCCAGCATTTCCTGCGCGACGGCGGGTCGATTACCCTGGTCAGCGGCATTGTCGCGCAGGAGCCGATTGCTCAGGGCGTCAATGCCACGACGGTCAACGCCGGTCTGGAAGGCTTTGTGCGGGCCGCCGCCTGCGAACTGCCGCGCGGGATCCGCATCAATCTCATCAGCCCCACCGTGCTCAGCGAGTCGCTGGCGGCCTACGGCGACTTTTTCCCGGGCTTTCCCAGCGTTCCCGCCGCCGCCGTAGCACAGGCCTATCGCCGCAGCATTGAAGGGGTGCAAACCGGCCGCATCTACCCGGTCGGCTACTAGCCAGTGCCGGCCCGCCGGGGCCGGCGCTTACATCAGGCCGTCGTTGCAGGTACACTGACGGCTGATTGTCTCCGGCCGAAAAACTGATGTTGAAAAAATTATCCTTTATTATCCCGCTGCTGGCGCTTACCGTGCTGCTGGTCTGGTGGTTCACTCCGCATTACACCGAGGAAGACGAAGCTTACTACCGGGCGGTATTTTGCGTGATCGATCATGACGACAGCCGCCAGTTCCTCCACGATATGCAAAACATCGTCGAGGGGGGGAATTCTGACTACGCGCTGCATAAAGCACATTACCTGCCGGCGCTGGGGCAGCGGATGCTGGACACCTGGCATCAGCTCAGCCCGCAGGAACAGCAGGCGCTGCGTCAGGACCAGCAGCGCTGTGGCGAGATATTACGAGCAAAACAGCAGGGTAAATAATCCCGGCGGGCTGGCGAAACCGCAGCCCGTCACAGCGCCCGATAAGATCCCGCTGTTGACGAGCGGATCGCTGTCACAAAATCCTCCTCTATCACCGAGCCACAGGAGGACGTTTTTTTCTGCAGTCGTATACGATAAAAAGTAGTTGATCTGGTACGAACTAACTCTTATTTTGCTTCTCAGTTTTCAAAATGAGATAAAACTGATGCCTGTCATTATTGCCAGTAGTGTTAAAGAAGCCAAAGCGTTAATTAACGGTGGGGAATACAGGGAAATTATTCTTAACTTCGATATTGATGCCGATGACTTTTTCTCTCTCGCCAGCCATTCGGCTGGGACAAAAATCTCCATCTCCGACCGAAACGATCGTTCTCCGGTAAAATCAGCAAAATAATTAACCCGCGAGGGACATCTATGTGGTTGTTTATTGGTACCTTTGCGGTGGCTTTTCTCGCAGCGCTGATGTTGGTCTGGCTGGATGATCGCATCGTCGATACGGAGTGATCCCAGCGCTGAACGCTAGCGTCACTCCCTCTCGCTATTGAAGCGAAGAGGATGCGCCGCCGCTAAGCGGCGCACAGCAGGACCGTTACAGGGAGGCCGCCAGCCGCTCAACGGCGGTCAGCAGCCCGGCTTCCGACACCGTTGAGTAGGAAAGACGCAGGGTACGGGTATCCGGATTATCGTGATAAAACGCTTCCCCCGGAACGTATACCACGCCGTTTTCCAGCGTTTTCTTCATCCATGCCATGGTATCGAACGGATAGCGGAAACGCGCCCACAGGAACATCCCCCCCTGCGGGCGGCTGAATTCCAGGTGCTCGCCAAGGCGGCTTTCCAGCGCATCGGCCAGCGCCACGCACTTCTTGCGATAGTCTTCGCGAATCAACGCAATCTGGTTATCCAGCCGGTTCAGACTGAGGTATTCCGCGGTGATCACCTGCGACAGCATATTGGTATGCAGATCCGCCGCCTGCTTCACAATCACCGTCTGCTGCGCCAGCCAGTCCGGCATGACGATCCAGCCGATACGCATCCCTGGCGCGAGGATCTTTGAAAACGTCGAGGTGTAAACCACTTGATCTTCACAGCCCAGCTCAACGGCGTGCTGATAGAGCGGACGTCGCACGGCGTCAGTAAAGCTAATTTCACCGTAGGGATCGTCTTCCAGAATGACGAAGTCATATTTTTTCGCCAGCTCGACCAGCCGGCGACGACGCGCCTCGCTCAGCGTTTTACCGCCGGGGTTGCCGAACGTCGGCACCAGGTAGACGGCTTTGACGCGGGTGGTCTCCAGCAGGTCAGCCAGCTGCTCCACCAGCATCCCGTCATCATCGGTATCGACGCTGAGAATATTGGCCTGCGCCAGCTGAAACACCTGCAGCGCCGCCAGATAGGTGGGTCGCTCAACGATGATAGTATCGCCTGGATCGAGCAGCGTGCGGGCAACGATATCCAGCGATTGCTGGGAGCCGGAGGTGATATAGACCTGAGCGGCTGAACAGGTCACGCCACGGGAGTGGCAGATTTCACTCACCGCCTGACGCAGCGGCGGGTAGCCTTCCGTCAGACCGTACTGAAATGCGTCATGAAAACGCTCGCTCATCACCTTCTGCACCGCCAGCTCCAGGCCTTCGGTATCAAACAGTTCCGGGGCCGGAATGCCGCCGCCAAGCGAGATCACGCCCGGCAGTTTACTGTGCTTGAGAAGTTCGCGGACGGCGGAGGGCTTGAGTTCACCCGCGCGGGCGGCGAGACGCCGATCGTGCATACTATTTTCCTTTTCTGTCTTGTTGTTGTGTTAATTATCTTGGCTTTATTGCAGGTGTTCCCCGGCGGCGCTTACCAGTCCGGGCTATCCTTGTTCGTGTCTCTGCGCTCTCCCCGGACAGGGCAGGAGCCGCTATCCGGGGTCAGCACGTCACGCTTTGTCTTTCAATACGATCAGCGGCTCTATGTCGCTCTCTTTTTTCACCACCAGCGACGAATCGCCGCGCAGGCAGGTACCGCCGTAGTTACCGCCGACGGTAAATGTGCACACCTGAATGTACTTACCGTCCACTTTCGGCAGGCACCACAGCTGCTGGTAGATATTCTTGCGATCGACAAACTGGCCGCTGGTCTTATCCAGAACCTCATCCTGAGGCCCGATCAGGTCGATATTGTTCCCGCAGCGCCCGGAAATAGGCTTCACGGCATAGCCGGTTTTCGCCAGCTCGTCGTTAACCACAAAATCGGTATCCAGCAGATAGCGATGATGCGGGAACAGCGACCACAGCACCGGCAGGATCGCTTTGTTGCCCGGGATCACCGTCCACAGGGGTTCGAATACCAATACTTCAGGACGCAGCAGGACGTCAATCAGTCGCACCTCATTCTGTGGATGCCCGGTACGAATCGGCACCGCCGCGTACTCATCGGCGCTGACTTCGCGCACCTGCTCAATGGCGGTTTCCCACGCCCAGGTTTTCCAGACGCAGTTGACCAGCCGCCCGTCGGCGTCGATCAGCTGGCCGGCCGCATCCCAGCGCAGTTCATCGAGGCCAAAGAGAATTTTGCTCTCGAAACCGGCCTGGGTCAGCGAACGCTGGATAAACTTCGCGTGGTAATTCTCTTCCAGATCCTTGTCCTGCATGATGTGCACGAAAGGCCGCGCCCGGCTGTGTTTCCACGCTCCCGCCAGCTCATCGAGCAGACCTTCCGCCGGATTGTGACCAGTGCCATAGTAGCCCTGCTTCAACCACTGCTCGAGGATCAGCCCGCCTTCGGTATGGCAGGAGGCGGAGTCGGCATTGTACTCGTATACCTTCAGCCCGCGCTCGTCCATGCAAAAATCCATGCGCCCGGTGATCATATGATGACGCCGGCGCTGCCAGGAGAGACGCAAACGCGGCCAGAGGATTTTCGGGATATCGAACAGCGCCAGCAGGTTATCATCCTTCATCACCTTATCGGTGGCGTGCAGATACATCAGGTGCAGCTCGTTGGTGGCTTTAATCAGCTCCTGTTCGGCGCTTTCGCTGATAGTGAAATACTGATAAGGATCCTGATTGATAAAATGGCCGTTGGCCGCCACGTAGGCTTTCTGCAGCGGATCTTTCTCGTTCAGCCATTTGCCGCGGAACTGGCCGTTATTCGGCAGCCGCGCGCCCTTGATCGCCATCGCCTCACCCGGCAGTACCGGCTGCGGCAGGCTGTGTTCGGTATCGGCGGTCTGGATCATCCAGCCTAAAATTTCGGTATCGGCAAAGGTATCTTTGATGGTGTACCGGCCGGCGTTGACCTCGAGGGTCAGCTCTCGGGTCCACTGCTGGCCCTGTGGCAGCGGCGAGTGAATGACGTTCTGCTCGGCGATACGCACCTTATTGCCGACAAGCTGGGTGATCACCGCGACATGGCCGGTGTGCTTGAACTCGCCGCCCTTCTGCCAGATCAGCAGCGAACCAGCGATCGGCGGACGACGGGAGCCGTTGGCGAAGGCCTGAAGCGGGAGAATGTTGTCATTGACCACTTCGCGCAGAAAGCGCAGGGAGAAGATTTCATAGGCCATCCCCACATCGGTAAAGACAAACCCGTAGGTCAGGAACAGAAAGCGGCGCGCAAACTCCACGCACTGCCATTTATGCCCCATATACTCATTGCCGATGTAGCTGCGAAACGTCGCGTCATCCGGATAATCCTGTGGATTTAAGCTACTGTAATTCGATGAATAAATTGCCACGCCGCCGGGCGCGTAGCCTAACAATGTCCCAAACGGGGCGTCACTGCTTGTCGATCCTTTGCTCATTTAGCCTGACCTCAAATTAATGCAGCCCGGGCAGTTGGCGAAACAAAACTCCCTCTTCTTATCCTGCCGCAGGCACTTACCAGACAGAGGTGTAACGATGATACCACTCATTCGTTTCGCTAATCGTGCCGTTAAGGAAAATAACCCTGCAGCCGGAAGCAGAAGTGATATCGTTATCGGTGATATAACAAAAAACAACGCAACATCAGGAGTCGACAATGAGCACACCCTCGCATCTGAATGCCCAACCGCTGGTCTGGGGACACGGCCCGCGGACGTTTGAGGTGTTCCTTGAGCCCACCTGCCCCTACTCTGTCCGCGCGTTTAATAAACTCGACGATCTGCTCGATGAGGTCGGCGCCGATAACGTCACCATCAAGATACGGCTGCAATCGCAGCCGTGGCATCTGTTCTCCGGGGTGATTGTCCGCTGCATCCTCGCCGCGTCCACCCTGCCGCACGGCAGAGAGCAGGCGCATAAGGTGATGCAGGCCGTGGCAGACCATCGGGAAGAGTTTGAGTTTACCGATCACTGCAGCGGGCCGAACATGAACGCCACCCCGCAGCAAATCATTGAACGCATTGAGCGCTACAGTCACGTGCTGCTGGGGGCCGCCTTTGCCCGCCCGGAGCTGCAGGACGTGATCAAATGGCACAGTAAATATGCCCGCCAGAACGGCATCCATGTCTCGCCGACCTTTATGGTCAATGGCCTGGTGCAGCCGGATCTGGGCAGCGGCGATGATGTCAGCGTGTGGGCCGCGCGGATTATGGCCTGAGGTCACCTGCTACACTTTTTGTACATCCACGAAAAAGGCAAACCAGCATGTCAGAGCAAAACTACCAGCCACCAAAAGTGTGGGAATGGAAGCAAAACAGCGGCGGCGCGTTCGCCAACATCAACCGTCCCGTTTCCGGCGCGACTCATGAACGCGTCCTGCCGGTGGGAACCCATCCGCTCCAGCTATACTCACTCGGCACGCCCAACGGCCAGAAGGTGACGATCATGCTGGAGGAGCTGCTGGCGTTAGGCGTCAGCGGCGCGGAGTACGACGCCTGGCTGATACGCATTGGCGAAGGGGATCAGTTTTCCAGCGGCTTTGTCGACATCAACCCGAACTCGAAGATCCCGGCGCTGAGCGATCACTCCACCACGCCGCCGACCCGGGTATTCGAGTCCGGCAACATCCTTCTCTACCTGGCGGAAAAATTTGGTTTCTTCCTGCCGAAGGATCCTGCCGGCCGCACTGAAACCCTTAACTGGCTATTCTGGCTGCAGGGCGCCGCGCCCTTCCTGGGCGGCGGCTTCGGCCACTTCTATAACTATGCGCCGGTGAAGATCGAGTACGCGATCGACCGCTTTACGATGGAAGCCAAACGCCAGCTCGACGTGCTGGACAAACAGCTCGCCCGCGGTCGCTATGTAGCCGGCGAGGAGTACACCATCGCCGATATGGCTGTCTGGCCGTGGTATGGCAACGTCGTGCTGGGCAATGTCTATAACGCAGCGGAGTTTCTCGACGCCGGGAGCTATAAAAACGTGCTGCGCTGGGCGCAGGATGTGGGCAACCGCCCGGCGGTCAAGCGGGGACGCATCGTGAACCGCACCAACGGCCCGCTCAATGAGCAGCTGCATGAGCGCCACGACGCCCGCGACTTTGACACCCAAACGGAAGATAAGCGCCAGGCGTAACGCTCTGACCCACCGGAGGCAACCGCCTCCGGTTGTTAGCTTTCCAGCCGATAGCCCGCCATAAAGTAGCGCATCGCGGTCGAGGAACCACTCTCTTTGAAGAAGTCCATCACCATATCTCTGTCAAGGCCATAGCGACGGGTCAGGATCCCCGCCTCCCACGCGCTGAGCTGGCGGTCGCCGGTTTTTTCAAACATGCGGTGCGAGTAACCAAGCACAAACCCGCGTTTATAGTCGGCGCAAAAATTCGCCGCATGCGCGGCGGTATCAGCATAGGATGCCTGTAGCCCCGCCATTAAGCCTTTGCCAAAATGATTTTCCATCAAGCTCTCCCAATCGTTATATAATAAATTATATAGCGTTTTTTTGAGCGAGCGGTAGCGCTATTTATGACGTTTGCGTTAGCGTAAATACTTATCAAACCATGCCAGCGTGCGTTGCCAGGCCAGATCAGCCGCAGCCCGATCGTAGCGCGGCGTAGAATCATTATGAAAGCCGTGATTCACGCCCTGATAGAGATAGGCCTCGTAGACTTTATGGTGTTCCTTCAACGCCTGTTCATAGGCAGGCCAGCCTTCATTAATGCCGCTATCGAGGCCGGCATAGTGCAGCAGCAGCGGCGCTTGAATTTTATCGACCTCCTTCAGCGGCGGCTGGCGGCCGTAAAACGGCACCGCGCAGGCCAGCTCCGGAATGGCAACCGCCGCCGCGTTGCTGACGCCGCCGCCGTAACAAAAACCGGTGATACCGACCTTCCCCGTCGCCTGCGGATGCTTCGCCATAAACGCGACCGCCGCAAAAAAATCATTCATCAGCTTCACGGTATCGACTTTCTGCTGGAGCGCGCGGCCTTCATCATCATTCCCCGGATAGCCGCCGACGGAGCTCAGGCCATCCGGCGCCAGCGCAATATACCCCGCTTTCGCTACCCGCCGGGCGACGTCTTCAATATAGGGATTCAGGCCGCGGTTCTCATGTACCACCACAACGGCGGGCGCTTTATCGGCTATTTTCGTCGGCGTCACCAGGTAAGCCCGCACTTCGCCGTGGCCGTCAGGAGAGGGATAATGAATATACTCCGGGCGGATATCCGGGTCAGTGAACGGTACCTGCTCTGCCAGAGCATAGTCGGGCTTCAGCAGATTAAACAGCGCCAGCGCGGTCATCCCGCCGACGGCATATTTCCCCGCCAGCTGGAGAAACTCGCGTTTGCTGATTTTACCGTGGGCATAGTAGTCATAATACTCAAGCAGCTGCTGCGGGAAATCTTTGGCCGTTAATCGCGTCATCACCCTGCCTCCGTTGTTTATCGCCTTTTAAGCAAAGCAGAAGCCCGGACATACGCCAGCGCAGTAAAGCAGAAACGGGGAGAAAAAAGCCCGGCAGCTGCCACCGCCGGGAGAGAAGGGATTAGTGTTTCACTTTGGTCAGACGATCGAGGTAGCCCATCACAAAGGCCGACAGCACGAAGGTCAGGTGGATAACCACGTACCACATCAGCTTATTGTCCGGGACGTTTTTCGCATCCATAAACACCCGCAGCAGGTGAATAGAGGAGATCGCCACGATGGAGGCGGCAACCTTATTTTTCAGCGAAGTCGCGTCCATTTTGCCCAGCCAACTGAGTTTTTCTTTACCCTCGTTAATATCCAGCTGCGAGACAAAATTTTCATATCCAGAGAACATCACCATCACCAGCAAACCGCCCACCAGGGTCATATCCACCAACGACAGCAGGGTCAGAATCATATCCGACTCACTGACGCTAAAAATATGCGGCAGTATGTGGAAGATCTCCTGAAAAAATTTGATGTTCAGCGCAATCAGACCGAGCGAGAGGCCAAAATAAACCGGCGCCAGCAGCCAGCGCGAGGCGTACATAGCATTTTCCAGAAAGCGTTCCATAAGATCCTGTCAGTTAACAAAAAGAAGCGACATTATATCCCAGACAGATAACGTGATGGCAACGCCAGGCCAACACTTCGCTGGCAGACGACAATAAAAAAGGCCGGCGCGCGGCCAGCCTTTTCAGGAAAAGCATCGGGTTATTTGGCTTTGACGGTCTCTTCGCCCACCAGCCCAATCTTGAGATATCCCGCCTGATGCAGGGTATCCATCACTTTCATCATCGTCTCGTAATCGACGGTTTTATCCGCGCGGAAGAAGACGGTGGTATCTTTTTTGCCGGCGGTCAGGCTATCCAGGGCGTTAATCATATTCGCTTCGGTCACCGGGTCGTTGCCGAGGAACATGCTCTTATCCGCCTTCACCGACAGGTAGATAGGTTTTTCCGGTCGCGGTTGCGGCTGGCTGGAGGAGGCCGGCAGATTCACCTTCACGTCGACCGTCGCCAGCGGCGCGGCCACCATAAAGATAATCAGCAGAACCAGCATGACGTCGATAAACGGCGTCACGTTGATCTCATGCATTTCGCCGTTATCGTCCAGATTTTCATTAAGACGCATCGCCATAGCCGATCAACCTACCCGTAATTTCTGCGCGCTGCGCACCGGCTTCACGCCGCTGGCGCTGAGGTCCAGGTCGCGGCTTTGCAGCAGGAGGACCTGAGCGGCGACGTCACCGAGCGAGGCCTTATAGCTGCCGATCATGCGGGCGAAGATGTTATAGATGACCACCGCCGGGATAGCGGCGAACAGGCCGATGGCCGTCGCCAGCAGCGCTTCCGCGATGCCCGGCGCCACCACCGCAAGGTTGGTGGTCTGGGTCTGAGCGATGCCGATAAAGCTGTTCATGATGCCCCAGACGGTCCCGAACAGGCCCACGAACGGCGAAATGGCGCCGATGGTGGCCAGGTAGCCGTTGCCGCGCCCCATATGGCGACCGACGGCCGCGACGCGGCGCTCAAGGCGGAAACCGGTTCGTTCCTTGATGCCTTCATTGTCTTCGGCGCCGGCGGAGAGTTCGAGTTCGTTCTGCGCTTCATTGATAAGCTGGGTGGTGAGGCTTTTCGCCTCAAAGGCGCTGGCGATATCGCTGGCCTGATCGAGAGAGCGGGCTTCCGCCAGCTGCTGCTGTTCGCGTTTGAGGCGACGCTTACTGGCGAGGATTTCCGCCCCTTTGCCGAAGAAGATGGCCCAGGTGACGACTGACGCCAGAATCAGGCCAATCATCACCACCTTAACGACAATATCAGCATGATGATACATACCCCAAACGGAGAGATCCGCCTGCATCAAATTATTACCCACGCTCTATCTCCACGACGATAATCACAAAATCTGCCCTCAATAATATCAAAACGACATCGAATTGATAGTGGTTCTCATTAGTATTTACACTGTGCAGCAAATCACGTTTATTTTCCTTGCGCTTACGCAGTAAAAAAGTGGCTAACCGCGGGCCTGGTAAAATTTTCGCCTGTATCGGCAGCGCGCTGGTACAGAAAAGAAGAATCATGCTAGTTTAGACGTCCAGACGTATAAAAACAGGTTCATCAACATGGCTGATAAACATCTTGATACCGCGCTGGTCAACGCCGGGCGGAGCAAAAAGTACACCCAGGGCTCAGTGAACAGCGTGATCCAGCGCGCGTCATCGCTGGTTTTCGACACCGTAGAGGCCAAAAAGCACGCCACTCGCAATCGGGCCAACGGCGAGCTGTTTTACGGGCGTCGCGGCACCCTGACCCACTTCTCGCTGCAGGAAGCGATGTGCGAGCTGGAAGGTGGCGCCGGCTGCGCCCTCTTCCCCTGCGGCGCCGCCGCGGTAGCCAACACTATCCTGGCGTTTGTCGAGCAGGGCGACCATGTGCTGATGACCAATACCGCCTATGAGCCAAGCCAGGACTTTTGTACCAAAATTCTCGCTAAACTCGGCGTCACCACCAGCTGGTTCGATCCCTTAATCGGCGCTGATATTGCCCAACTTATTCGGCCGGAGACCCGCGTGGTGTTCCTGGAATCGCCCGGCTCCATCACCATGGAAGTGCATGATGTGCCAGCGATTGTCGCCGCCGTGCGTCAGGTCGCGCCGGAAGCGATTATCATGATCGATAACACCTGGGCGGCGGGGATCCTGTTCAAAGCGCTGGATTTTGGCATTGATATTTCCATCCAGGCAGGCACCAAATACCTGATCGGCCACTCCGACGCCATGGTCGGCACCGCGGTGGCGAACGCGCGCTGCTGGCCGCAGCTGCGTGAGAATGCCTATCTGATGGGGCAAATGCTGGACGCCGATACCGCCTATATGACCAGCCGCGGCCTGCGCACGCTGGGCGTCCGCCTGCGTCAGCATCATGAAAGCAGCCTGCGCATCGCCGAGTGGCTGGCGCAGCATCCGCAGGTGGCGCGGGTCAACCACCCCGCCCTGCCCGGCAGTAAAGGCCATGAGTTCTGGAAACGCGATTTTACCGGCAGCAGCGGGCTGTTCTCGTTTGTGCTCAACAAGCGTCTCAACGACGCTGAGCTGGCAGAGTATCTCGACAACTTCAGCCTGTTCAGCATGGCCTACTCGTGGGGCGGCTTTGAATCGCTGATACTGGCCAATCAGCCGGAGCAAATCGCTCACATCCGACCGGATGCAGAAGTCGACTTCAGCGGCACGCTGATCCGTTTGCACATTGGTCTCGAAAATGTTGACGATCTGCAGGCGGATTTAGCAGCGGGCTTCGCGCGTATCGTGTAAAGTGACAGTCAGTGGCAACAATAGCGGACGCTTTTTATCGGAGCGGCCGCTTTTGTTGCGCCCGGGATCAAGGTGCTCGGGTCTCTTCAGGAGTACACTAGTCAACAATACGGTACCACTTAGGAAAGTCCATGGTTGTCATTCAAGAGATTGTCGCCGCGCTGTGGCAACATGATTTTGCCGCACTGGCGAACCCTCATGTTGTGGGCGTTGTATATCTGGTTATGTTCGCGACCCTGTTTCTGGAAAACGGGCTGCTGCCTGCCTCCTTTTTACCTGGAGACAGCCTGCTGCTGCTCGCCGGCGCGCTGATTGCTAAAGGCGTCATGGACTTTGTGCCCACTATCGCCATTCTGACCGCCGCCGCCAGCCTCGGCTGCTGGCTGAGCTATGTACAGGGGCGCTGGCTGGGCAATACGCAAACGGTGAAAGGCTGGCTGGCGCACCTGCCGCATAAGTACCATCAGCGCGCCACCTGCATGTTTGACCGCCACGGTCTGCTGGCGCTGCTCGCGGGCCGCTTTCTGGCCTTTGTCCGTACCCTGCTGCCAACCATGGCGGGGATTTCCGGTCTGCCGAACCGCCGCTTCCAGTTCTTCAACTGGCTGAGCGCCCTGCTGTGGGTCGGCGTGGTCACGGGCCTCGGCTATGCGCTGAGCATGATCCCGTTCGTGAAACGTCATGAAGATCAGGTGATGACCTGCCTGATGATCCTGCCAATTGCCCTACTGCTGGCTGGCCTGCTCGGCACGCTGTTCGTGGTGATCAAAAAGAAATACTGCAGCGCCTGACGTTGACTGCCGGGGGGGCTGCGCCCGCCCGGCCTGCTCCCTCCCCCGGTTTTACATCCCCTGCATCATACGAATACGCGCGGCGTCTTCCCCGGGCGTCATCCCGAAGTAGCGCTTAAACTCGCGGCTGAACTGGGAAGGACTTTCATAGCCCACCTGTATCGCCGCCGCGCTGGCCTTCATGCCGTCATGGATCATCAGCATGCGCGCCTTGTGCAAACGGTAGGTTTTCAGATACTGCAGCGGCGAAGTGCTGGTCACCGCTTTAAAATTATGGTGAAACGCCGACACGCTCATATTCGCTTCGGCCGCCAGCCGATCGACGCTGAGGTTTTCGGTGTACTGACTCTCGATATGCTTGAGCACGCGGCTAATCAGGCTGAAGTGGGTCTGCCGGCTGACCAGCGCCAGCAGCGCGCCGCCGCAGGGTCCCGTCAGCACATAGTAGAGGATTTCACGGACGATCTGCTTGCCAAGGATCCGCGCGTCCAACGGCCGTTCCATCACGTCGAGCAGCCGTTCAGCAGCGCACAAGATGTCCTCCGAAAGCACTGCGGAGTTTATCCCGCTGGAGGCAACGGCGGGCTGAAACAGCGGATCCTCGCCAATGTCCATCAGCAGCTCCTGCAGCTGCAGGATATCGACGTTCAGGCGCATCCCGGCCAGGGGCACCTCCGGGGTCGCAAAGGTTTCGCACTCGAAGGGCAGCGGTACGGTCAGCAGTAGATATTCGTTTGTATCGTAGCGAAACGTCCGCTCATTGATATAACCAATTTTATGGCCAGAAAAGAGAAAAACGATCCCCGGCTGGTACATCACCGGCATCCGCGGTCCCGGCTGCGTCCCGTACAGCAGCCGAACGTCAGGTAGCAGCGAACTTAACATTTCTTGCTTATCTTTCAGCTGGTTAACCTTCTCTGTCAGTGTCCGACATATCTCTGCGTGTTGCATTGCCACCGTCTCTCCCGATGTTTCTTCACCTATATATTGTGCGAAGGTCGCCGCGGATTCTCCAGCCATATGGAGAAATAGGCAAGACATAGGCAGAAATGTGCATTGAGGGGCAACGGCGCGAGGACCACAATAACCGTCATCGGGCAGCGGTATCGTCCCTGTCGGCAGTTTTACTCTTTGGAGGACCCAAGCAATGAATAATTTTGACCTGCATACCCCAACCCGCATTCTGTTTGGCAAAGGCGCGATTGAAAAGCTGCGTGAACAGATCCCGGCGGAAGCTCGCGTACTGATCACCTACGGCGGCGGCAGCGTGAAAAAAACGGGCGTCCTGGATCAGGTACTGACCGCCCTGAATGGCCTGGACGTCCTTGAATTTGGCGGCATCGAGCCGAACCCGTCTTACGAAACCCTGATGAATGCGGTGAAGCTCGCCCGCGAAGAGAAGGTCACTTTCCTGCTGGCGGTCGGCGGCGGTTCGGTGCTGGATGGCACTAAATTTATCGCGGCAGCAGCCCACTATGACGCCAACATTGATCCGTGGGAAATTCTGGAAACCTATGGCAGTAAGATCGCCAGCGCCATTCCAATGGGCTCGGTTCTCACTCTGCCGGCGACCGGTTCTGAATCAAACAAAGGGGCGGTGATTTCGCGGAAAACTACCGGCGACAAACGCGCGTTTATGTCTTCGCACGTTCAGCCGCAGTTCGCGATCCTCGACCCGGTCTACACCTATACCCTGCCGCCGCGCCAGGTCGCCAACGGCGTGGTTGACGCCTTCGTCCATACCGTCGAACAGTACGTCACCTACCCGGTTGACGGCAAAATTCAGGACCGCTTCGCCGAAGGCATTCTCCTGACCCTGATCGAGGATGGTCCAAAAGCGCTGCAGGAGCCGGAAAATTATAACGTGCGCGCCAACATTATGTGGGCCGCGACCCAGGCGCTGAACGGCCTGATCGGCGCTGGCGTGCCGCAGGACTGGGCAACACATATGCTTGGCCACGAACTGACGGCGATGCATGGTCTCGATCACGCCCAGACGCTGGCTATCGTTCTGCCGGCGCTGTGGAATGAGAAACGCGATACCAAGCGCGAGAAGCTGCTGCAATATGCTGAGCGCGTGTGGCATATCACCGAGGGCTCCGACGACCAGCGCATCGATGCCGCCATCGCTGCGACGCGCCAGTTCTTCGAGCAGATGGGCGTGCCGACCCGCCTTTACGATTACGGTCTCGACGGGAACTCCATCCCGGCGCTGCTGGCGAAACTGGAAGAGCACGGCATGACCAAACTGGGCGAGCATCAGGATATCACCCTGGACGTCAGCCGCCGTATCTACGAGGCTGCCCGCTAAGTTACCCCGCCTGATTCACCTCTCCTTACGTTAAACAAACGTCGGGGAGGGGTGTTTTTACTACCGTTTTTAGCTATTTCGTCCAGACTTAATGCTACCCCTCGGCGGATCCTGCTTCGCCGAGTTCATTAACAGGAGGAAGGCATGACACATCCAACCGTTATAAAACTACACGACGGCAACCTGATGCCGCAGCTGGGTCTCGGCGTGTGGAAAGCTGGCAACGAGGAAGTCGTCTCCGCCATTCATAAGGCGCTGGAAGTCGGTTATCGCTCTTTTGACACCGCCGCCGCGTACCAAAATGAGGCTGGCGTCGGCAACGCGCTGCAAAGCGCTGGCGTCAATCGCGATGAGCTGTTCATCACCACCAAGCTATGGAACGACGATCAAAAACGGCCACACGAGGCGCTGAAAGAGAGTCTCAGCAAGCTGAAACTGGACTATGTGGATCTCTATTTAATCCACTGGCCGGTGCCGGCTATCGGCCATTACGTCGAGGCCTGGCAGGCGCTGATTGAGCTGCAGCAGCAGGGGCTGGCGAAGAGCATCGGCGTGTGTAATTTCCAGGTGCCGCATCTGCAGAAGCTGATTGATGAAACCGGCGTCGCGCCGGTGATCAACCAGATAGAGCTGCATCCGCTGCTTCAGCAGCGGCAGCTGCACGCCTGGAACGCCACCCACAAGATCCAGACCGAATCCTGGAGCCCGCTGGCCCAGGGCGGTAAGGGCGTCTTCGATCAGAAAGTCATCCATCAGCTGGCTGATAAATATGGTAAAACGCCGGCGCAGATTGTCATCCGCTGGCATCTCGACAGCGGTCTGGTGGTGATCCCGAAATCCGTCACGCCGTCGCGCATCGCTGAAAACTTTAACGTCTGGGATTTCCGCCTGGATAAAGAGGAGCTGGGTGAGATTGCGAAGCTGGATCAGGGCAAGCGTCTGGGTCCTGACCCGGATCAGTTTGGCGGATAACAGGTAAAAAAGCCGGGCTGCGCTGATGCGTGCCCGGCTTGAGAAACCACCCGGCCAGCGAAACGCAGCCGGGCGCAAAGTCAGGCTTAACGCCCGGCGACTTTACCCCGTTTGACGGGCTTTTTCGCCGTTGCGCCACCGTTAGAACGCTGATGCGCAATCGGCGTGTGCTTGGTCAGCGCCGGGCGGGTATGACGGTTCTGGCGACGCGCTTCGCGCATCTCATCCAGGGTCGGCGCCGGCACCAGGCAGTCGCGACGAGAGCCAATCAGGTGTTTCTTGCCCATCGCCTCCAGCGCCTGACGGATCAGCGGCCAGTTGGCCGGATCGTGGTAGCGCAGCAGCGCTTTGTGCAGACGGCGCTGTTTATCACCCTTCGGCACCACCACCTCTTCACTCTTATAGCCGATCTTGCCCAGCGGGTTTTTGCCGGTGTAATACATGGTGGTCGAGTTCGCCAGCGGCGACGGATAGAAGTTCTGCACCTGGTCGAGACGGAAGCGGTGCTTCTTCAGCCACAGCGCCAGGTTCACCATGTCTTCATCACGGGTCCCCGGGTGGGCGGAGATAAAGTACGGGATCAGATACTGCTCTTTACCCGCCTGCTTCGAATAGGTGTCGAACAGCTCTTTAAAGCGGTCGTAGCTGCCCATTCCCGGCTTCATCATCTTCGACAGCGGGCCCTCTTCGGTATGCTCCGGCGCGATCTTCAGATAGCCGCCGACGTGGTGGGTCGCCAGCTCTTTAATATAGCGCGGATCTTCGACCGCGATGTCATAGCGTACCCCGGAGGCGATAAGGATCTTCTTGATGCCCTTCAGCTCGCGGGCGCGACGGTAAAGGTTGATCGTCGGCTCATGGTTGGTATCCATGTGCGGGCAGATATCCGGGTAGACGCAGGAGAGACGGCGACAGGTCTGCTCGGCTCGTGGCGATTTGCAGCGCAGCATATACATGTTGGCGGTGGGTCCGCCGAGATCGGAGATCACGCCGGTAAAGCCCGGCACCGTGTCGCGAATGGCTTCGATCTCATTGATGATCGAATCCTCAGAACGGCTCTGGATAATGCGTCCTTCGTGCTCGGTGATCGAGCAGAACGAACAGCCGCCGAAGCAGCCGCGCATGATGTTGATAGAGAAGCGGATCATCTCATACGCCGGGATGCGCGCATCGCCATAGGAAGGATGCGGCACGCGCTTGTAGGGCAGCGCGAAAACGCTGTCCATCTCTTCGGTGGAGAGCGGGATTGCCGGCGGGTTGATCCAGATGTAGCGCTCGCCGTGCTTTTGCATCAGCGCCCGGGCGCAGCCGGGGTTGGTTTCATGGTGCAGAATGCGCGAGGCGTGAGCGTACAGGACCTTATCGCCTTTCACCTTCTCGAAGGAGGGCAGCAGCACATAGGTCTTTTCCCACGGTTTTGGCCGCGGCGGCTGCACGACAACGGCTTTAGCCTCGGCTTTTTTCGGGGCCACCGGTTTGTTATCGGCACACGGCAGATCTTCGCCATACGGGTGCGGGATGGGGTCGATTTTGCCCGGGGTATCCAGACGGGTAGAGTCAACGCCGCTCCAGCCCGGGAGGGCCTCTTTCACCATGATGGCGGTATTGCGCACATCGCGGATCTGATCGATGGTTTCGCCCATCGCCAGGCGATGAGCCACTTCCACCAGCGGACGCTCGCCGTTGCCGAACATCAGCATATCGGCCTTGGAGTCCACCAGCACCGAGCGGCGCACGGTATCGGACCAGTAATCATAGTGGGCGGTACGGCGCAGGCTGGCTTCGATGCCGCCGAGGATCACGGGCACATCTTTCCACGCCTCTTTACAGCGCTGGGTGTAGACCAGGGTGGCGCGGTCCGGACGCTTGCCCGCCACGTTGCCGGCGGTATAAGCGTCATCATGACGCAGCTTACGGTCGGCGGTGTAGCGGTTGATCATCGAGTCCATGTTGCCGGCGGTCACGCCGAAGAACAGGTTCGGTTTGCCTAGACGCATGAAGTCGTCTTTGGTGTTCCAGTCCGGCTGGGAGATGATCCCCACGCGGAACCCCTGCGCTTCCAGCATACGGCCGCAGATGGCCATCCCGAAGCTCGGGTGGTCGACGTAGGCGTCGCCAGTCACCAGAATAATGTCGCAGCTATCCCAGCCAAGTTGATCCATCTCTTCACGCGACATCGGTAAAAATGGCGCAGGGCCGAAACAGGCAGCCCAGTATTGCGGCCAGGAAAAAAGGTCACGATCCGGTTGGATCAGGGATATTGCGCTCATATTGCTTCCGGGGAAAATGATAAAAAAATAACCAAAAGGGCGTGGATTATAAGCCGGAATGATAGTGGAAATGAAGGAGGATTTTCTCAAACCCTGACCGTATGCCGGCCAGGGTCGAAGAGATTATGGCGCAGGATTCACCAGCATCTGGCCAATCGAACCGCGGTCGGCCAGCTCCAGCGTCTGGCTCAGATACTGGAACGGGAAGTGCGGCCACGACGGCTGGGCGTAGTAGACCAGCAGTTCGACCTGCCCGTCGACCCACACGGTGTCCTTCCAGCCGCGGTCTTCCGGGAAAGGGGTCGAACCGTTGACGTTACGGATCTGGAACATCACCCCTTCAATATGGAACGACTGCGGGCGGTCGGCGCGCACTGTCCAGCGCTCCCAGGTTCCCTGCTGCGCCGTAATATCAATACGCTGCGGATCCCATAGCTGGCCGTTAATCCCTGGATCGTCGCCGAGGGTGATATCCCGGCTGCGGATCGGCGTACCGGAGAGCAGCTCGGTCGGCAGCAGACGCACCGGCAGACTGTCGGTGACCAGCGGCAGCAGCCCGGTCGGGCGCAGGGTCAGCACCAGCGTGGAGACCAGAATGCTGGACGGTTCAAAAAAGCCGCGGATACGGTCGACAATGCTCGCCGCTTCGCCGCAGGTAATAGACACTTCATCGCCGTTGGTCATATCGACCAGGATTTCACGCCGTTCTCCCGGCGCCAGCGACAGCTGCTTGAGCGAAACCGGCGCCGGCAGGAACCCCTGGTCGCCGGAAATGACATGCAGCAGTCGGCCATCGCTCATCTGTAACTGATAGCGCCGGGAGTTGGAGGCGTTCAGCAGGCGCAGTCGCACCCAGCCGCGCGACACTTCGACATAGGGGCTCTGCACGCCATTGACCAGCAGCGTGTCGCCGACGAAGCCGCCGCTGCCCGGTTCGCTATATTCCGGCGTGCCGAAGTTATCCAGCCGTTTATCCTGAATTATCACCGGGAAATCATCGACGCCATAGTGGTTAGGGATCGGCAGGTTCTTGCTCACCTCATCCTCCACCAGCCACATGCCGGCCAGACCGTTATAGACCTGCTTCGCCATCCGGTTCGGCGTATTGGCCTGGTACCACAGCGTCGCCGCACTCTGGCGGATCGGCAGCACCGGCGCCCAGTCGGCGTTCGGCGACATCATGCGCGCCGCGCCGCCGATCAGCGGGCCCGGCACCTGCAGGCCGCGGATGGTCATCGCGACGTTCTCTGTCAGACGGTTGCTGTAGATAAGCTTGACGTCGTCTCCGCTCCAGACGCGGATCGTCGGCCCCATATAGCGGCCATTGATCCCCCAGACGGGGGCGCGGGTGCCTGGCGTAAACGACCAGTGCGAACGCTGCAGCGTCAGAAACAGCGGCTGACCGCGACGGGATTCCAGCAGCGGCGGAACCGGCAGCGCAGGCTGCTGGCCGGCGGCATGGGCCTTCAGCGGCGCGGCGCCAGCGCACAGCGCTACGCCGGAAGCCTTAATAAACTGACGCCGACTGAGTGACATATTAACTCCATGACATACTGACAAATGAAAAAGGGAATTCGTTTCCCGCCAGCAATACGCGCGCGGTGGCGGCGTTTCCTGTCTTATTGCTTGCCGGCCGCTTCGCGCTCGGCCACTTCGTTGTCCAGCTCAGCGATTTTGGCGGCCATCAGCTCGCGGCAATGCGTCGCCAGCGCGCGCACGTTGTCTTTACCGAACTGGCTGGTATCCACCGGCGGCAGCATTTCCACAATCACCAGACCGTTGTTCCAGCGATTGAGCTTTATTTTATTCGATGTATTCGAGACACACACCGGAATAATCGGCACTCCGGCGGCAATAGCCGCGTGGAAGGCGCCGGTTTTAAACGGCAGCAGACCGCGGCCGCGGCTACGGGTCCCTTCCGGGAACATCCAGAACGAAATTTTACGCTTTTTAAAGGCGTTAACGACCTCAGCAATGGTGCCGTGCGCTTTGGTTCGATTATTACGGTCAATCAGCAGATTACCGGTCAGCCAGTACAGCTGGCCAAAGAACGGGATCCACAGCAGGCTCTTTTTCCCCACGGTAACCGTCGGGGCCTGCACGATGTTAGACGCCGTCACCATATCATAGTTGTTCTGGTGGTTAGCGATGTAGATCGCGTTGCCATAGCTTTCCGCGTCGGCAGGTTTGCGCAGCTCAACCTTCAGGCCAAACACCGGGGATAAGCGGCCAAACAGATGGCCGAAAGTGGCAACGTGTTTTGGATTACGCGGGCTGAACAAGCAGTACAGACAGCCAAGTATGCACACCACGATGCAATAAATGACCACGAAAATTACTCGAAAAATGAATAGCATAGCTACCTCTAAAACCCAAACCGCTTAGAATTATTCGCTGCTGGCAGAAGGCAGGCTCACGAGTTCTGCGCAGGCCGGGACCGTTCTTCCTGGGTCCCTGATGATGGACATTGTTAATCGCAACGCCTGAATAAACAACGATTTTGCGGCATTTTTTCGCCTCCTCCCGTCAAAGACGGGAGGAGAAGCGCTTACTCTTCGCTATCGCCTGCCGCGGCGCGGCGCGGCGAGTCAATTTCAACACGGTCAATTTTCTGCAGCCCGCGCATCAGCGAACCGCGGCGGCCGCGCTCGCCGGTGACTTTTTGCAGCTCTTCCGGACGCAGTTTGATCTTCCGTTTGCCGACGTGAATGGTCAGCGTACTCTGCGGCGGCAGGACAAACAGATGTGCGAGACCGTCCTGGCCGGCGGCGGCTTCCGCCGCGGGAATGTTGATGATTTTGTTGCCCTTGCCTTTCGACAGCTGCGGCAGATCGCTGACCGGGAACATCAGCATCCGCCCGGCGGCGGTGATGGCCAGCAGCATATCGGACTCGTCCTCAATGACCAGCGGCGGCATCACATGCGCGTTGTCAGGCAGGGTGATCAACGCTTTACCGGCGCGGTTGCGCGCCACCAGATCGTTAAAGGTGCAGACAAAACCGTAGCCGGCGTCGGAGGCCATCAGCAGTTTCTGATCGTCGCCTTCCATCAGCATATGTTCCACGGTCGCGCCCGGCGGCAGCGTGAGCTTACCGGTCAGCGGCTCACCCTGGCCACGCGCCGAGGGCAGAGTAATCGGATCAATGGCATAGCTGCGCCCGGTGGTATCGATAAACACCACCGGCTGGTTGCTCTTGCCCTTCGCCGAGGCTTTCCAGCTGTCGCCCGCCTTATAGCTTAAGCCCTGGGCGTCAATGTCGTGCCCTTTGGCGCTGCGCACCCAGCCCATCTGCGACAGAACGATAGTCACCGGCTCAGACGGCAGCATGTCATGCTCGCTCATCGCTTTCGCTTCTTCACGCTCGTGAAGCGGCGAGCGGCGATCGTCGCCGAAAGCATCGGCATCGGCCTGCAGCTCTTTCTTCAGCAGATTGTTCATCTTACGTTCAGAGGCCAGAATCGCCTGCAGCTGATCGCGCTCTTTTTCCAGCTCGTTCTGCTCGCCGCGGATCTTCATCTCTTCCAGTTTGGCGAGATGGCGCAGCTTCAGTTCCAGAATCGCTTCCGCCTGGGTTTCGCTGATGGCAAAGCGCGACATCAGAGCTGGCTTCGGCTCATCTTCCGTGCGGATGATCTCAATGACTTCTTCGATATTAAGGAACGCCACCAGCAAACCTTCGAGGATATGCAGGCGCTTAAGGACCTTCTCTAACCGGTGGTTCAGACGGCGACGTACGGTATCACGACGGAACACCAGCCATTCGCTGAGGATCTCCAGCAGGTTTTTTACCGCCGGGCGGCCGTCGAGACCGATCATATTGAGGTTGATGCGGTAGCTCTTCTCCAGATCGGTGGTGGCGAACAGATGGTTCATCACCTGCTCCATATCCACCCGGTTGGAGCGCGGGACGATCACCAGACGGGTCGGATTTTCGTGGTCCGATTCGTCGCGCAGGTCATCCACCATCGGCAGCTTTTTATTGCGCATCTGCGCCGCAATTTGCTCCAGAACTTTGGCGCCGGAGACCTGGTGCGGCAGCGCGCTGATCACTACCGCGCCGTCCTCTTTGCTCCACACCGCGCGCATGCGCACAGAACCGCGTCCGTTCTGGTAGATTTTGCGAATTTCCGCCCGCGAAGTGATGATCTCCGCCTCGGTCGGGAAATCCGGCCCCTGGACGATATCCAGCAGTTCGTCGAGGGTCGTTTTCGGCTGCTCAATCAGCGTAATCGCCGCTTTCGCTACTTCACGCAGGTTGTGCGGCGGAATATCGGTCGCCATGCCCACCGCGATGCCGGTGGTGCCGTTGAGCAGGATGTTTGGCAGGCGCGCCGGCAGCATTTTCGGCTCCTGCAGCGTGCCGTCAAAGTTTGGCACCCAGTCGACCGTCCCCTGCCCCAGCTCGCTGAGCAGCAGCTCGGCATACTTCGACAGGCGGGATTCGGTGTAACGCATGGCGGCGAAGGATTTCGGATCGTCCGGCGCCCCCCAGTTCCCCTGGCCATCCACCAGCGGATAGCGATAGGAGAAGGGTTGCGCCATCAGCACCATCGCTTCATAGCAGGCGCTGTCGCCGTGCGGGTGATATTTACCCAGCACGTCGCCGACGGTGCGGGCGGACTTTTTGAATTTGGCGCTGGCGTTCAGCCCCAGTTCGGACATCGCATAGACGATGCGACGCTGGACCGGTTTTAAGCCATCGCCAATAAACGGTAATGCCCTGTCCATGATCACGTACATGGAGTAGTTCAGGTAAGCATTTTCCGTAAATTCATGCAGCGCAAGGCGCTCTGCCATATCGCTCATTAATCGTGGATCCTCAATCTGGGTACCGACCGTTCGGACGGCAAAACTACCCGCGATAATACCCGATCTCACGCCCTGAGTCACAGGCCGTGAGATCGGTTGAGGATTCCGTCACCTTAATCAGGCCAGCGGCAGATAAATATCGGTTTGCAGCTCATGCTCAGCCACTTCATGGACAAAATTGAGGTAACGGAAGTACACCGGAAAATCCCGTAACGTCTCGCCTGAAGCGGGTAACCAGTCGCGATAGAGAAACCAAACGCTGTTCGCCAGCGTGTCCAGCGAGCCGTGATGGCGCACGACGGCGCAGCGTCCGCCGGGGATTTCACCGTTAATCACGCCAAAGGCGTTTTCATCGACCGGCCGTGCGACCGTACCGCAGATGTCAAAACGAAATTCCCCCTGCGGGGTGGTCTGCGGATCGTCCCAGGCGATCCCCCAGGTATCGCAGGTGGCGATGGGCGATAATCCGCTCGTTTTACGCCAGGCGATAAAACGCGCGGCGGTGGCGTTGACAAGGTCCGGGCTGCCGCGATGTTGCAGTACGGCTATCCGGGTGGTGGGGAACGAAATAATGTTGACGTCCATCGACGTTTGCTCCTGTAGCGTATGTTTCGGTACGCGCCGATGCCACTCGGCCCAGTCCGGTTGCTGACGGAACTGGGTCGGGCTTTGGTCAAACGCGGTACGGAAGGCACGACTGAACGACTCCGCATTCTGAAATCCGGCATCAAGGGCAATATCGATGACTTTATCGCGGGGGTTGAACGCCAGGCGCCAACAGGCGCGTCGCAGACGCAACCACTGAATATACCGGTACAAGGGAATGCCAGTATAAGCGCTAAATTGCCGGTGAAAATGGTAAGGCGAACTGTGCGCTATCGCGCTCAGCATCTCCAGCGACAGCGGCTCATCAAGATGGTGCGCAATGTACCTACAGACGCGCTGGAAGCGCCCGACATACGCCGGGCTGGCCTTAATATCGTTCATCGTCTCCTCCTCGCGACATACTGTGACAGAGCGAGGATAGCGATGCCTGACCGATCTTGCGCTTATCCGACGGAGACTTATGGCGCGATTTTACGGATCTGTTTAACGTCGATTTCCACCGAGTTCCAGTCCTTATCGACTTCCCCCTGAATTTCTACCGTGTCCTGTGGGCCGACGGTGACGCCGTTCCAGCGTTTGTGGTCGATATCGACATTGATCACTCCGGTAGCATCCTGGAACTTATACAGATCGTCGGACACGCGCTCGGTGATTTTGCCGCGCAGGGTCACCCAGGTATCGTCCCGCAGCGATTTGACATTGGTGACGGTGGTGATCGCGCCGCTCGGGCCGGTGAAGCCGCCGCCCTGGGTGGTTGAACTTGCCGGCGTGGTCGCAGAAGGACCGGTATACCCGCCCTGTCCAGCAGCCAGCGCCGGCATGGAAACCAGGGCAACGATCGCGGTCATCGCAGCAATTTTCTTCATGATGTGTTCTCCCTTCGTGTTGATATGGCTCCTATTACGCCCGACAAAACTTAACGACTTCTTAAGGGGAAAAAAGAAATTTTAATGCTGTACAACCCCGGTCGCAACGCGGTTTACTGCGCAGAGCAGCCGGGTTGGCAGGAGGGAAAATGCGCATATTATTGGTGGAAGATGACAAGTTAATCGGCGATGGCATTAAGGCCGGGCTAAGCAAAATGGGCTTCAGCATCGACTGGTTTACCGCCGGGCTGGAGGGCAAAAACGCCCTATACAGCGCCCCCTACGACGCGGCAATTCTTGATCTCACTCTTCCTGGCGTTGATGGCCTCGATATTCTGCGCGAGTGGCGCGACAAAGGCCGCCATGAACCGGTGCTGATCCTCACCGCCCGCGATGCGCTCAGCCAGCGGGTGGAGGGGCTGCGCCTGGGCGCCGATGATTATCTGTGCAAACCTTTCGCCCTGATTGAGGTAGCGGCCCGCCTCGAAGCATTGATCCGCCGTGCCCACGGCCAGAGCAGCAGCGAGTTGCGCCACGGCAAGGTACGCCTTGACCCGAACCGCTTAACCGCCAGCCTCGACGGCGAAAGCCTGACGCTGAAGCCGAAGGAGTTCGCCCTGCTGGAACTGCTGCTGCGTAACGCCGGGCGCGTGCTGCCGCGTAAGCTTATTGAAGAAAAGCTCTACAACTGGGACGACGAGGTCTCCAGCAACGCCGTGGAAGTTCACGTCCACCATCTGCGGCGCAAACTCGGCAGTGAATTTATCCGCACCGTCCACGGCATCGGCTATACCCTGGGTGACGCATGAAACGACTTGCCCGCCTGAGCCTGCGCCTGCGCCTGACGCTGCTGTTTGCCGTGCTGACCGCCGCCGCCTGGGGCGTGGCCAGCGTGATCGCCTGGCAGCAGACCAGTAAAAAGCTGGATAAGCTGTTTGATACCCAGCAGCTGCTGTTCGCCCGCCGCCTGAGCGCCATGCATTTCGATGAACTGCGCGCCCCGCCGGCATCGCTCGGGGAAAAGAAAAAGGTGCGCCACGGGCATATCGACGACGATGCGCTGGCGTTCGCCATCTTCACCCGCGACGGCAAAATGGTGCTTAACGACGGCGAGAACGGAGAGGATATACAGTGGCACTCGCAGCGTGAGGGCTTTAGCGATGGCTACCTGCGCGGCGATGATGACGAGTGGCGCTTCCTGTGGTTAACCACCGCCGATGGCCGCCACCGCATCGCCGTCGGCCAGGAGTGGGATTATCGCCGCGAAATGGCGATGGACATTGTCACCTCGCAGCTCACTCCGTGGATGGTCGCCCTGCCGCTGATGTTCGTGCTGCTCATCGTGCTGTTAAGCCGCGAACTGGCGCCGTTGAAACATCTGGCGCGCACGCTGCGTTTGCGCGCGCCGGACTCGGCGGAATCGCTCAGCGTGGAGAAGATCCCCCCTGAAGTCCGCCCGCTGGTCGAAGCCCTGAATCAGCTGTTCCAGCGCACCCACGACGTCATGCTGCGCGAGCGTCGGTTTACCTCTGATGCCGCCCACGAGCTGCGCAGCCCGTTGGCGGCGCTGAAGGTGCAGACTGAAGTCGCCCAGCTCTCTCTGGACGATCCACAAGGGCGGGAGAAAGCCCTGGCTCAGCTCCATCAGGGGATCGATCGCGCCACCCGTCTGGTGGATCAGCTGCTGACGCTGTCGCGGCTGGACTCGCTCGCCCAGCTGGACGACCTGCAGCCGGTCGCCATCGACGACCTGCTGCAGTCGGCGGTAATGGAGATGTACCACCCGGCGCAGCAGTCCGGGATTGAGCTGCGCCTGCATCTTAATGCCTCTGGCATCTCCCGCACCGGCCAGCCGCTGCTCCTCAGCCTGCTGGTGCGCAATCTGCTGGATAACGCGGTGCGCTACAGCCCGCGCGGCAGTCAGGTCGATATCACCCTCAACGCCCGCGAGTTTCGGGTCCGCGATAACGGCCCCGGCATTAGCCCGCAGGCGCTGGCGCGCGTCGGCGAGCGTTTTTACCGCCCGCCTGGTCAGGATGCTCCGGGCAGCGGCCTGGGCTTGTCTATCGTCCGGCGCATCGCCTCGCTGCATGGCATGCGCGTCGAGTTTGCCAACGCCCGCGACGGCGGCTTCGAAGCCCGCGTTGGCTGGTAGCGGGATTATTGCTCATTTAGCAAAAGACTTTGCACATTTTGCTCATTTTACTGCCCCGCTTCGCGGGGTAAGATCGTCGGCAAATTTTCAAGATTGAGGACAACTAATGAGCAACATCCTGATTATCAATGGCGCAAAAAAATTCGCCCACTCGAATGGCCAACTGAACGACACCCTGACCGAGGTCGCGGAGAGTTATCTGCGCGACGCCGGGCACGATGTTAAAAGCGTTCGCGCCGAAAGCGAGTACGACGTAAAAGCCGAAGTGCAGAATTTCCTCTGGGCCGATGTGGTGATCTGGCAGATGCCGGGCTGGTGGATGGGCGCCCCGTGGACGGTGAAAAAATATATGGATGACGTCTTTACCGAAGGCCACGGTTCGCTGTACGCCAGCGACGGCCGTACCCGCTCCGACGCCAGCAAAAAATATGGCTCCGGTGGCCTGGTGCAGGGGAAAAAATATATGCTCTCCCTGACCTGGAACGCGCCAATGGAGGCCTTCACCGACAAAGAGCAGTTCTTCCACGGCGTTGGCGTTGACGGCGTTTACCTGCCGTTCCATAAAGCCAACCAGTTCCTGGGTATGGAGGCGCTGCCAACCTTTATCGCCAACGACGTGATAAAAATGCCTGATGTCCCGCGGTATATCGCAGAATATCGCAAGCATCTGGCGGAAATTTTTGGTTAACTAGGGGTCTATGCTCTACATATTTCGAGTTATTGGAACCTGGAGTATGACAAGATCCACACAGAAGGAGTTGAGTTAACCATGTTAACAGTGATTGCAGAAATCCGTACCCGTCCGGGCCAGCACCACCGCCAGGCGGTTCTCGATCAGTTCGCGAAAATTATTCCGACCGTTTTGCAGGAAGCCGGCTGCCACGGCTATGCGCCCATGGTGGATCATGCCGCTGGCGTCAGCTTCCAGACCACCGCTCCTGACTCTATCGTCATGGTGGAGCAGTGGGAAAGCGTCGCGCATCTTGAAGCTCACCTGCAGACCCCGCACATGAAAGCCTGGTCGGAAGCGGTCAAAGGCGATGTGCTGGAGACCACCATCCGTATCCTGCAGGCCGGCGTCTAAGCCCGCCGACGCTGAAACGGAATAAGAAAAGGGAGCCTGAGGCTCCCTTTTACGTCTGGCGCAGCGTGCGGTCTTACACTTCCAGGTCCGCCATATCGCCCTTCTCCTGCAGCCAGTTGCGACGGTCTTCAGAACGCTTCTTGGCCAACAGCATATCCATCATCGCCGTGGTCTGCTGCTCATCCTCATCGCTGATCACCAGCTGCACCAGGCGGCGGGTATTTGGGTCGAGGGTGGTTTCCCGCAGCTGCATCGGGTTCATCTCGCCGAGACCTTTAAAGCGCTGGACGTTTGGCTTGCCTTTCTTGCGCTTCAGCTGCTCCAGCACGCCGGTTTTTTCTTCTTCCGTTAGCGCGTAGTAAACCTCTTTGCCGAGGTCGATACGGTACAGCGGCGGCAGCGCCACGTAGACGTGCCCCTCTTTCACCAGAGTACGGAAGTGTCTCACGAACAGCGCGCACAGCAGCGTGGCAATGTGCAGGCCATCGGAGTCCGCATCCGCCAGAATACAAATTTTGCCGTAGCGCAGCTGGCTTAAATCATCGCTATCCGGGTCAATACCAATCGCCACCGAAATGTCGTGCACTTCTTGCGAAGCTAACACTTCATCGGAAGAGACTTCCCAGGTATTAAGGATCTTGCCTTTCAGCGGCATGATCGCCTGATATTCACGATCGCGCGCCTGCTTGGCTGACCCGCCCGCCGAGTCCCCTTCGACGAGGAACAGTTCGGTACGGTTCAGATCCTGGGCGGTGCAGTCGGCCAGCTTACCCGGCAGCGCCGGACCGCTGGTCAGCTTTTTGCGCACCACTTTCTTGGCGGCGCGCAGACGACGCTGGGCGCTGGAGATGGCCATCTCCGCCAGCAGCTCCGCAGCCTGCACGTTCTGGTTCAGCCACAGGCTGAAGGCGTCTTTCACCACGCCGGAGACGAACGCCGCGCACTGACGCGACGACAGGCGCTCTTTGGTTTGCCCGGCGAACTGCGGATCCTGCATCTTCACCGACAGCACGTAGGCGCAGCGATCCCAGATATCTTCCGCCGACAGTTTCACCCCGCGCGGCAGAATATTACGGTACTCGCAGAACTCACGCATCGCGTCCAGCAGCCCCTGGCGCAGGCCGTTGACGTGCGTCCCGCCCTGCATGGTCGGGATCAGGTTGACATAACTCTCGGTCAGCAGCTCGCCGCCTTCCGGCAGCCACAGCAGCGCCCAGTCCACCGCCTCCGTCTCACCGGAGAAGGTGCCGACGAAGGGTTTTTCCGGCAGCAGCGGCAGGCCGTTCACCGCTTCGCTAAGGTAGTCGTTAAGGCCATCGGCATAGCACCAGCTCTGCTCGCTGTTGTTGACCTGATCGCGGAAAACAATTTCCACGCCCGGGCACAGCACCGCTTTCGCTTTTAACAAGTGGGTCAAACGCGAAACGGAGAAGCGCGGGCTATCGAAGAAGCTTTCGTCAGGCCAGAAATGGACGCTGGTCCCGGTGTTGCGTTTACCGCAGGTGCCGGTGACGTGCAGGTCTTCTACTTTCTCACCATTCTCAAAGGCGATGCTGTAGACCTGACCGTCGCGACGCACGTTGACCTCCACGCGTTTAGACAGGGCGTTGACCACCGAAATCCCCACCCCGTGCAGGCCGCCGGAAAACTGGTAGTTTTTGTTGGAAAACTTACCGCCCGCGTGCAGTCGGCAGAGGATCAGCTCAACCGCCGGCACCCCCTCTTCCGGGTGAATGTCGACCGGCATCCCGCGCCCGTCGTCAATCACCTCGAGGGACTGGTCGGCGTGAAGGATCACTTCCACGCGTTTGGCGTGGCCTGCCAGCGCTTCGTCCACACTGTTATCAATCACTTCCTGACCAAGATGGTTAGGACGGGTGGTGTCGGTATACATGCCCGGACGGCGGCGCACCGGCTCTAGCCCGGTGAGTACCTCAATGGCATCAGCGTTATATGAAGATTGCGTCATGGTGTGTATTCGTAGGTCGTTCAGGGCCGTTTAGCGCAGGCCGAGAAATTCGATAATCTGAGTGAAATGATCGTCAAAGCCGACAAATGCGTGATTACCGCCCTCCTCCACCGTCTGCCGGCAGGAGGCGTAGTAATGAACGGCCTGGCGGTAATCAAGCACTTCATCCCCGGTCTGCTGCAGCAGCCAGAGTAAATCCGGCGCTTCGAGCGGGTCGATTTGCATGACTTTGAGATCGTAAATATGGCGAGACTCTAGCACATATTGCTGCCCGGTGTACGGATTCTCATTGTGGCCGAGAAAATTGTTCAGCAGCTCAAACGGCCGCACCGCCGGGTTAACCACGACCGCTGGCAGCATAAAGCATTGCGACAGCCAGGTGGCGTAGTAGCCGCCCAGCGACGACCCTACGACCCCCAGCGGCTCGCCGCCGTGCTCCAGCACGATGGACTCCAGCAGCTCCGCCGTTTCCGCCGGGTAAGGCGGCAGCTCAGGCACCACCATGGCGATCTCAGGATAGTGCTGCGCCAGCCAGGTCTTTAACGCCGTCGCCTTCGCCGAGCGCGGGGAACTGTTAAAGCCGTGCAGATAAAGAAGCGTCGCCATCAGTAGCCTTCTGAAGCAATATCCGGATGAAACGCCGCGCCTTCCAGGCGGCACACTTCGGTGGTCAGCGTTCCGTCAGGGTGAAGCTCCAGCCAGCGCCAGCCCGGCGACACCGTATCGAGGGTGAAATTGGCGCAGTGCGGCTTGAACTGAACGCAGGTCGACGGCGTCGCCATCATACGTCGGCCATTCCAGTCGAGATCCAGTTCCTGATGAATATGGCCGCACAGCAGATGCTTCACCCGAGGCCAGGCGCTCAGCGCGCTGTCCAGCGCGCCGGCGTTGCGCAGACTGTGTTGATCCAGCCAGCTGCAGCCGGCCGGCAGCGGATGATGATGCAGCAGAAGTAAGGTATAACGCTCCGGCGCCTCCGCCAGCTTATGTTCGAGCCATTCCAGCTGGAAGTCGCTCAGCTCACCATGGGGAACGCCAAACACTTGGCTGTCCAGCAGCAGGATCTGCCAGTGGTCGCCGAGAAACACGCGCTTGGCGGGGGAAATGCCCGACTCCTGCAGGGTGCTGTACATCGCCGGCTGGAAATCATGGTTGCCCGGTAGCCAGACGCAGGGTGCAGCAAAACTCGCGATGCCCTCAGCAAAATGCTGGTAGGCCGCGGAGGAGTGATCCTGCGCCAGATCGCCTGTTGCGACAATCAAATCGCATGGACGCTGTGAGGCATGAATGGCCGACAGTACGGCCTGATAGCTTTCCCAGGTATTGATGCCTAACAACGTTTCATGTTTTTCAGCAAACAGGTGAGTATCAGTAATTTGTAAGATCCTGACTCTGGCCTCACCAGCCAGAGGTAGGTTTAACAGGCTTTCCAAATGGTGTCCTTAGGTTTAACGACGCTAACAAACCGGAATCGCCATCGCTCCATGTGCTAAACAGTAACGCAGCCAGTCGGCCAGAAACTGGTTAATTTGATGCTTTTCGTCGCGTTGATGCAACTTTTTATTAGGATAATCATATCGCGCTTTGAAGCGAAAGATCTGCTGACTCGAACACACTTCGGCCACCATGGCGTCATGGTAGAGGCGAACGGTCATGGATGGCAGACTCCAGTAGCTCACCGCTGGCAGAGTCTGCTCTATCGCCACCAGAGTAGTGTAGCGGGTTGATTCCGTTATCGTTAACCGATATTGCGCGCTTCCCACCTGATAGCTCACCTTCTCACCCGCTGCATCCGTTCGCGGCAACAGGCGGCGCAACTGGGCGAAATTGGTCTCGCACAGGCGCATCATCTCAGGGAAGTCAGGTGTATAACGCTTCATTTTGTCCACTCGTTTCGTAAATTGTGATAATGCAATTGCAGCCATTGCAAGGCGATGACAGAGGCTGCGTTGTCGATTTTCCCCTCTTCTACCCACTGGTAAGCCTGCTCCCGGCTTACCACATGCACCCGAATATCCTCATTTTCCTCGGCCAGGCCGTGAATGCCTTTTGCCGTCGATGCATCAACTTCGCCCACCAGGATCGATAACCGTTCACTGGTGCCGCCCGGACTGGCCAGATAGCTTAATATTGGTTTCGTCCGCCCAACTTCAAGCCCGGCCTCTTCCAGCGCTTCCCGACGGGCGACATCTTCCACCGTCTCACCCGCCTCGATCATGCCGGCGACCATTTCCAGCAGCCACGGGCTCTCGCTGGTATCATAGGCGGCGATACGGATTTGTTCGACCAGCACCACTTCGTCCCGCACCGGGTCAAAGGGTAGCAAGACGGCGGCATGCCCGCGCTCAAAAATTTCACGGGTGACTTCGCCGCTCATGCCGCCGTTAAACAGGCGGTGGCGAAAACGGTATAAATCGAGTGAAAAAAAACCACGATACAGCGTTTCGCGTGCAATAATTTCTACATCATTTTTGGAGAAGGTAATTCCCTGGTGGATGGGTTTGCTCATTGTTATGTCCTGCTAATCCGAAATGAGGGATTTCCAGACCGTTTGGCTACCGTTTTACGGTCCGTATGTTAGATTGGTGCAAATTACCGCCGGATGGCACGTAACGCCAACTTTTTACGGCGGCAGAATCGATACAATCAGCGGAATTTTTCTTAGAATTAGACCAGCGCTAAATGCTTCACAACAAGGAATGCAAATGAAGAAATTGCTCCCCATTCTTATCGGCCTGAGCCTGACCGGGTTCAGCGCCATGAGCCAGGCGGAAAACCTGCTTCAGGTTTACCAGCAGGCGCGCATCAGCAACCCCGATCTGCGTAAATCGGCAGCCGATCGTGACGCCGCATTCGAAAAGATCAACGAAGCGCGCAGTCCATTACTGCCTCAGCTCGGGCTGGGAGCGGATTATACCTATACCAGCGGCTTCCGTGATTATAAAGACCAGAATTCTAACGTCACCAGCGGCTCGCTGCAGTTAACGCAGGTTCTGTTTGATATGTCGAAATGGCGCGCCCTGACGCTGCAGGAAAAAGCGGCAGGCATTCAGGATGTCACGTATCAGACCGATCAGCAAACGCTGATTCTGAATACCGCGACGGCCTATTTCAAAGTGCTGGCCGCCATCGACACGCTCTCTTATACCGAAGCGCAGAAACAGGCTATTTACCGTCAGTTGGATCAAACCACCCAGCGCTTTAACGTCGGTCTGGTGGCGATCACCGACGTGCAGAACGCCCGCTCACAATACGACGCCGTGCTGGCGAACGAAGTGACCGCGCGTAACGATCTCGACAACGCCGTGGAAGAGCTGCGCCAGGTTACCGGCAACTACTACCCGGAGCTGGCCTCCCTGAACGTAGACGGCTTCAAAACCAGCAAACCGCAGGCGGTGAACGCCCTGCTGAAGGAAGCGGAGAACCGCAACCTGTCGCTGCTGCAGGCGCGTCTGAATCAGGACCTGGCCCGCGAGCAGATTCGCCAGGCGCAGGACGGCCATTTGCCGACCCTGGATTTGAACGCCTCGTCTGGCGTTTCCAACAACCGCTACAGCGGCTCAAACAGTACCACGCCAGATGCTGATATCGGTCAGAACAAAATCGGCCTGAGCTTCTCCCTGCCGCTGTATCAGGGCGGGATGGTTAACTCGCAGGTCAAACAGGCGCAGTACAATTTCGTCGGCGCCAGCGAGCAGCTGGAAAGCGCTCACCGCAGCGTGGTCCAGACCGTGCGTTCTTCGTTTAACAACGTGAATGCCTCTATCAGCAGCATCAACGCCTACAAACAGGCGGTGGTCTCTGCGCAAAGCTCCCTGGATGCGATGGAAGCTGGCTACTCGGTGGGTACCCGTACTATCGTTGACGTCCTCGACGCCACCACCACACTGTACAACGCCAAACAGCAGCTCTCTAATGCGCGCTACAACTACCTGATCAACGAGCTGAACATCAAGTCGGCGTTAGGTACGCTGAACGAGCAGGATCTGATCGCCCTGAACAACACCTTGGGCAAACCGATCTCGACCTCTGCCGACAGCGTCGCGCCGGAAAATCCGCAGCAGGATGCTACTGCCGATGGTTACGGCAACACGACTGCGGCTATGAAGCCGGCGTCCGCACGGACGACGACCCATAGCAGCGGCAGCAATCCGTTCCGTCAGTAATTTTCATACTGTGACGCGCATCGCCTGTCCGTCGGACAGGCGATGCGTTAAACGTAAGGCAACGTAAAGATCCCCCGCTTAGCGCCCCTCTTCGCTTCATTTTCCACCACTCATCCTCTATCCTGAGCGTTAACACACGCCATACCACTGGGTCCTGGAAGACAAATATGAAACGGACAAAAAATATTAATCATTCGTCGTTCCGCAAAAGCTGGAGCGCACGCCACCTGACGCCGGTCGCCCTGGCCGTCACCGCGGTCTTTATGCTTGCCGGTTGTGAAAAAAGCGACGAAACGGTCTCGCTGTACCAGAACGCCGATGACTGCTCCGCCGCCAACCCGGGCAAAGCAGCCGAATGCACCACGGCCTACACCAACGCGGTGAAAGAGGCAGAGCGCACCGCGCCGAAATATGCCACCCGCGAAGACTGCGTCGCCGAGTTTGGCGAAGGTCAGTGCCAGCAAACGCCTGCCCAGGCGGGCGTCGCCCCGGAAAACCAGGCCCAGGCGCAAAGCAGCGGCAGCTTTTGGATGCCGCTGATGGCCGGCTACATGATGGGCCGCCTGATGGGCGGCGGCATGGCGCAACAGCAGCCGCTGTTCAGCTCCAAAAACCCTGCCAGCCCGGCCTACGGTCAGTACACTGACGCCAGCGGTAAGAGCTATGGCGCCGCCCAGCCGGGCCGCACCATGAACGTGCCGAAAACCGCGATGGCGCCGAAACCGGCAACCACCACGACCGTCACCCGCGGGGGCTTCGGCGAGTCGGTGGCGAAGCAGTCGACTATGCAGCGTAGCGCCGCAGGCTCAACCTCTTCTTCTCGCTCAATGGGCGGCTAAGCAACATGGAAAGAGTCAGCATTACCGAGCGCCCGGACTGGCGCGAGAAAGCGACCGAATACGGCTTCAACTTCCACACCATGTACGGCGAGCCCTACTGGAGCGAAGAGGCTTATTACAAGCTGAGCCTCGCCCAGGTGGAAAAGCTGGAGGAGGTCACCGCCGAGCTGCATCAGATGTGTCTTCAGGTGGTGGAAAAAGTGATCGCCAGCGATGAGCTGATGACCAAATTCCGCATCCCTAAACACACCTGGGGCTTTGTGCGCCAGTCGTGGAAAACCAACCAGCCGTCACTCTACTCACGTCTCGACCTGGCCTGGGATGGCGTCGGCGAGCCGAAGCTGCTGGAGAACAATGCCGACACGCCGACCTCGCTGTATGAAGCGGCCTTCTTCCAGTGGATCTGGCTGGAAGACCAGCTCAACGCCGGCAAGCTGCCGGCGGGCAGCGACCAGTTCAATAGCCTGCAGGAGAAGCTGATCGATCGCTTCGGTGAGCTGCGCGAGCAGTTTGGCTTCCAGCTGCTGCATATGGCCTGCTGCCGCGATACCGTTGAAGATCGCGGCACCGTGCAATATCTGCAGGATTGCGCCGCCGAGGCGGGGCTGGCGACGGAATTCCTCTACATCGAAGATATTGGACTGGGTGAAAAAGGCCAGTTTACCGATCTCCAGGATCAGGTGATTGGCAACCTGTTCAAGCTCTATCCGTGGGAGTTTATGCTGCGGGAGATGTTCTCCACCAAGCTGGAAGACGCTGGCGTCCGCTGGCTGGAGCCGGCGTGGAAGAGCATCATCTCCAACAAAGCGCTGCTGCCGATGCTGTGGGAAATGTTCCCCAATCACCCGAATCTGCTGGCGGCTTACTTCAGCGAAGATGCCCATCCGGAGATGGAGAAGTACGTCATTAAGCCGATCTTCTCCCGCGAAGGCGCCAACGTGTCGATCGTTGAACAGGGCAAGGTGGTGGAGTCGGTGGAAGGTCCGTATGGGGAAGAAGGCACTATCGTGCAGGAATTTTACCCGCTGCCGAAGTTTGGTGACAGCTACACGCTGATTGGCAGCTGGCTCATCAACGATCAGCCCGCCGGGATCGGCATTCGTGAAGACCGGGCGCTGATTACCCAGGATCTGTCGCGTTTCTATCCGCACATTTTCGTCGAATAATGCCGCGCTCCGGCGACGATACCGCCGCCGGAGCACAATTTTTATCAGGCGCCAACCACCACCGACAGCATACTCAGCGAGCCCATCTCGATGCCATCGACCGGGGTCGAAATCGCCTCAACGCCATCCCATGCCCCCAGCACGTATAACAGCGGCAGGAAATGCTCCGCCGTTGGGTTGGAGAGCGAGCCCCCTTCGTATGCCAGGTAGTTAACCAGCGGGTGCTGATCGTCCGGGCCCTGCCACTGCAGATTCGCCTTCACGTAGTTGTTGAAGGACTCCGCCCACGGATACGGCGTGTTCTCGCCATGCCAGCGGGCGGTACGCAGGTTGTGCACCACGTTGCCGCTGGCCACCAGCATAATCCCTTCATCACGCAGCGAGGCCAGCTTTCGCCCCATTTCGAGATGCCAGGCCGGCGGTTTGGTGCTGTCGATGCTCAGCTGAACCATCGGGATATCCGCATGCGGATACATCTTGATCAGCACGCCCCACGAGCCATGGTCAAATCCCCAGGCTTCTTTATCGAGAGTGACCGGCACCGGCGAGAGCAGCTCCACCAGCCGTTGCGCCAGCGCCGGGGAGCCCGGCGCCGGGTAATGGGTGTCATACAGCGCCTGCGGGAAACCGCCGAAGTCGTGAATGGTCTTCGGGGCCTCCATCGCCGTCACGCCCGTACCGCGCGTGAACCAGTGCGCAGAGACCACCACGATCGCTTTCGGACGCGGCAGGGTTTCGCCCAGGTGAGCCCAGGCGCGGGTATAGCGGTTGTCTTCCAGCACGTTCATTGGGCTGCCATGGCCGAGAAACAACGCGGGCATTCGGGTACGGGACATGATGATATCCTTAGGGTGTCAATGTGATGTGCTCACATTACGCGCTTTTGCGCCAGGATAAACTCAGATAACCATGATGATGATCGTCAGAAAATTTGAATGTAATTCGCGGTAAAGGGAGCTGTCCCGTACGCGCATCCTCAGGCAATATACTCCTATGCACTTATTTTCGCAGGGAGAGAAGCGATGTCATCACCCTTAATATTGACGCTGTTAGCCGGTAGCGCAACCTTTATAGGCGCCATTTTCGGCGTGATTGGCCAGAAACCCTCTAACCGCCTGCTGGGCTTCTCCCTCGGCTTTGCCGCCGGGATCATGCTGTTGATTTCGTTGATGGAAATGCTGCCTGCCGCGCTGGCCGCCGAGGACATGTCGCCGCTGCTCGGCTACGGAATGTTTGTTTTCGGCCTGCTGGGCTACTTTGGTCTCGATCGCCTGCTGCCGCATGCCCACCCGCAGGATTTGATGACCCCCGCCGCGCCGCGCCCGCGCAATTTACGCCGCACCGCCATTCTGCTGACGTTGGGTATCAGCCTGCATAACTTTCCGGAAGGGATCGCCACCTATGTCACGGCCAGCAACAACCTCGAGCTTGGCATGGGAGTGGCGCTTGCCGTCGCCCTGCACAATATTCCTGAAGGACTGGCCGTTGCCGGGCCGGTATATGCCGCCACCGGATCGCGCAGTAAGGCGGTGCTCTGGGCCGGTCTTTCCGGCATGGCGGAGATTTTGGGCGGCGTGCTGGCGTGGCTGATTCTGGGTAGCCTGGTCTCGCCGATGGTCATGGGCGCGATCATGGCCGCCGTCGCCGGGATTATGGTGGCGCTGTCGGTCGATGAACTGATGCCGCTGGCGAAAGAGATCGATCCGCAAAGCAACCCGAGCTATGGCGTTCTGTGCGGGATGTCGGTGATGGGGCTGAGTCTGGTGGTGCTCCAGACGATGGGCATCGGTTAAGGCACAGAAACAAAACAGCCCACTAATAAGCGGGCTGTTTTCACTGGCGTTGTGAGCCGCTGATTAGCTGGCTTTACGCTCATGTTCGCGACGATAGGCCACCAGATCTTCAATCGTGACCACTGCCATATTGTGCTGCTGAGCGAACGCGATGCACTCCGGCGCGCGCGCCATGGTGCCATCGTCATTGGTCAGCTCGCACAGCACGCCTGCCGGTTTGAAGCCAGCGAGGGTCACGAGGTCAATAGTGGCTTCAGTGTGGCCGCCGCGGGTCAGTACGCCGCCCGGCTGCGCCCGCAGCGGGAAAACGTGGCCAGGACGGTTGAGATCTGAAGGTTTCGCGCCGTCGGCAATCGCCGCGCGGACGGTGGTCACGCGGTCAGCAGCGGAAACGCCGGTGGTCACGCCTTCCGCCGCTTCGATGGTGACGGTAAATCCGGTGCCGTAGGCGCTGGTGTTGTTCTCCACCATCATCGGCAGATCCAGCTGTTTGCGGCGATCTTCGGTCAGGCACAGGCACACAATGCCGCTGCCGTGACGAATGGTCAGCGCCATCTGCTCTACGGTCATGGTTTCGGCGGCGAAGATCATATCGCCTTCGTTTTCACGGTCTTCATCGTCAAGCACCATCACGCCGCGGCCTTCGCGCAGGGCGTCCAAAGCGTGTTCCACACGTTCAAAAGCGGTACCAAAAGAAGAAAGGAGCGTCTGATTCATGGTAAAAAAACCTCATTAAAATTATGGTTACCAGAATCAGGGCAGTCTTAGGAGCGCCGGTTTAGCGGCAAAAGTCAACGCGAGCGGGCCTGGGCCCGACTGTGCCGTTACTCTCTCCCATCCGGACTTTAACCGTCGGCCCCGGAATTACACCGGATCTGCTGACCTTCCCGTAGTCACGGGAAGCGCTCGCGGGCTTTCAACGCCATGGTTGATTTACCGCCGGTGGGGAATTTCGCCCCGCCCTGAGAATAAGCGAGATAACTATAACGCTATTGACTATCCTCGGCAATGCATAAGCTTCAAACATTTCTGGTTTATAGGCGGCCTGGTTCGCACTACAATGATCAATCATCCGACCCGAGCAGGAAACCACCATGATTGACCCGAAAAAAATTGAACAAATCGCCCGCCAGGTCCATGAGTCGATGCCAAAAGGACTTCGCGATCTGGGTGAGGATGTTGAAAAGAAAATCCGCCAGGCGCTGCAGTCGCAGCTGACCCGTCTGGACCTGGTCAGCCGCGAAGAGTTTGACGTGCAGACTCAGGTTCTGCTGCGGACCCGCGAAAAACTGGCGCTGCTGGAACAGCGCCTGAATGACCTCGAAAACCGCCCGGCGACGACGCCTGGCAGCGAAGAGCAGCAGTAAAAAAACGGGCCCTCAGGGGCCCGTTTGCGTTGGCTTAGTGTGCGGCTTCCGCCGGGCTGTTGACCTGACGGCAGTACAGTTCATAGCGCTGGCAAAACCATTCACGATGTTCTTCATCCATATTGCCGACAATGGCCTGAAGATCAACTGGCTGGCCCTGGGCGTGCATTCTGGCGAAACTCCGTGCCAAAAAATCAAAATTCTTCATTGAATACATGTCGTTATGGTTCATGCGCATACTCCTTCAGCGGTGGATGTTCTGATCAGTCATATGCCTTTTACTCACTTCAGTATTTACGCTTACCTTAACGCCATTTGTACGAAAAATGCGCTTAATATGATTATTTATTGCGCCAAATCATTTTCCACATCATTAAATAAAAACGGCCCGCGATATCGCTATCGCAGGCCGTGGTGCCGCACCGTTATGGCGGGGGAATAGCGAAACGGTTATTTTTCGCTATCTTTTTGTATTTTCTTAATAATATTGGTGGTCGAGCAGCCATCTTCAAAGTTGAGCACCAGCACTTCGCCACCGTTCGCCCAGACCTCTTCACTGCCGGCGATCTGCTCCGGTTTGTAGTCGCCGCCTTTCACCAGCAGATCCGGCAGGATCCCGGCAATCAGGCGCTGCGGTGTATCTTCTTCGAAGGAGACCACCCAGTCGACCGCCTCCAGCGCCCCCAGCACGATCATCCGCTGCTCCAGCGGGTTCACCGGGCGGGTTTCGCCTTTCAGTCGTTTGGTGGAGGCATCGCTGTTGACCGCCACGATCAGACGGTCGCCCAGTTTGCGCGCATTCGCCAGATAGGAAACATGGCCGGCGTGCAGAATGTCGAAGACGCCGTTGGTCATGACCACTTTCTCGCCGCGCTTGCGCGCTGCCGCTACCGCCTGTTTGAGTTCCGCTTCGCTCATCACGCCGAAGCCGGTCTCAGCCCGGCCGCGAACCGCATTTTCCAGCTCGACAGGGGAAACGGTGGAGGTCCCCAGCTTGCCAACCACCACGCCCGCCGCGGCGTTAGCGAAATAGCAGGCCTCTTCCAGGGTGTTGCCGGAGGCCAGGGTCGCCGCCAGCACGCCAATCACCGTGTCGCCGGCGCCGGTGACATCGTACACTTCCTGAGCCTGAGTCGGCATATGCAGCGGCGGACGCCCCGGCTGCAGCAGCGTCATCCCCTGCTCAGAGCGCGTCACCAGCAGCGCTGACAGTTCGAATTCGGCGATAAGCTTCATGCCGCGCTCAACGATCTCCGCTTCATCCTGGCACTTGCCCACCACCGCTTCAAACTCAGAGAGGTTCGGGGTGAGCAGCGTCGCGCCGCGATAGCGTTCGAAATCGGTGCCTTTCGGATCGATCAGCACCGGCACGCCTGCTTCACGGGCGAGCTTGATCATCGTCTGGACGCTGGTCAACGCCCCTTTGGCGTAATCCGAGAGAACCAGCGCGCCAATGGCGCCCAGCGCCTGCTGAATGCGCTCGTGCATCGGCTGCGGATCAACGCCGGAGAAGCCCTCTTCAAAGTCGAGGCGGATCAGCTGCTGGTTGCGCGACAGCACCCGCAGCTTGGTGATGGTCGGGTGAGTCGGGACGGAGACGAAGTCGCACTTCACATTGACGTTGGCCAGCGCCTGGCTCAGCGCGCGAGCGGCGTCATCAATCCCGGTCAATCCCACCAGGCGCGACGTCGCCCCCAGGGAGGCGATGTTCATCGCTACGTTTGCCGCGCCGCCAGGACGTTCTTCGATATTTTCCACCTTCACCACCGGCACCGGGGCTTCCGGGGAAATACGACTGGTGGGGCCGTACCAGTAGCGGTCCAGCATCACATCACCCACCACCAACACTCCTGCACGTTCAAACTCCGGCAGCGTTACTTTCATGACTCTCTCCTGCGAGACGCAAACTTTGCGCGCGATAATAGCACACCCGATTTTATAGTTAAGCCATCAGCCACTTCTGCCAGCTGGCGCTGACCTGCTCACGCTCCCGGCTGAATGCCTCCGGCGCCACGTGTCCCGGCAGCTCCTGCAGGGCCAGGTGATGGAGCGCATCACGCAAGGTGGTGTACGCGTGCGTTAAAGCTCGCGCTTCCTCCTCGTCCATGATGTCGTTCTGCGCCAGCAGCTCGAGAATACGCACGTTATCAGACCAGCGGGTCAGCTTTGGCTTGTCGCTGGCATAGCGTAGGACCAGATACTGGGTAATAAATTCAATATCCGTGATCCCACCGGCATCGGCTTTGATATCAAAACGATCGGCATGTTTGTTGCCAAGGTGGGCACGCATCTTCTCGCGCATCTCGCGAACCTCGGTCTGCAGGGTCGCGCCATCCCGCACGGTGGTCAGAATATCGCGCCGAATGGCGTCAAATCGCGCCTGCAGCGCCGGGTCGCCATAGACCACGCGAGCGCGCACCAACGCCTGATGCTCCCATGTCCAGGCTTCGTTCTGCTGATAGTCGGCAAACGCGTCGGCGGTGGTAACCAGCATCCCCGCCGCGCCGGAAGGGCGCAGCCGGGCGTCAACTTCGTAGAGAATACCGGACGAAGTGCGGGTGCTGAACAGATGCATGATCCGCTGAGCCAGCCGCAGGTAGAACTGACGGCCGTCGATCTCACGCTCGCCGTCGGTCATCACCTCCGGCGGGCAGTCATGGAGGAACACCAGGTCGAGATCGGAACTGTAGCCCAGCTCCCAGCCGCCGAGCTTGCCGTAGCCGACGACGGCGAAGCCGCGCCCCTGGCGATCGTGCAGATGGGTCGGCTGGCCGTAGCGGGCCACCATCTGTCCCCATGCCTGCTGCACCACCGCGTCGAGGATGGCTTCGGCAAGCCAGGTTAAGTGATCGCTAACCTTCATCACCGGTAGCGTGCCAGCGATATCCGCCGCGGCGATATGCAGCTGCTGCGCCTGCTTGAACTGGCGCAATGCCTCCAGCTGCTGCTCTTCATCTTCTTCCGGCACCCGCAGCAGATACTGACGCAGCTCATCGCGATAGGCATCGGTCGCCGTCGGCTGATAGAGGGTGTTGGGATCCAGTAGCTCATCAAGCAGCAGCGGGTGGCGCGCCAGCTGGCTGGCGACCATCGGCGACGCGGCGCAGAGCGTAATCAGGTGCTTCAGCGCGCCGGGGAATTCGCTCAGCAGTTCAAGATAGGTGGTGCGAGTGACGATCCCGGTCAACAGCGGCGTGATCCGAGCCAGAGGCAGCGGCGCATCGGCGCGCGAGCAGATTTCGCTCAGCAGATGCGGCATCAGTTGATCCAGCACCTGGCGGCCGCGCGGGCCGATGGTGCGCCGATCCAGCTCTTTACGGAAATCGGCAATCAGCGCCAGCACGCTGCGGCGGTCGGCGTCGTTTAAATGCGCCAGCGCCGGGCTGGCGTCATCTTCTTCCAGCGCATCCTGCCACAGCTCGCGCCAGTACTCGGCGAGCTGCTCATCCGGCGACTGAGCCTCATCATCGCCGATCAGCTCATTAAACACCCGCCGCACGCTGGCCATATGGCTCGCCAGCTGCGCGCTCAGCGTCTCCCAGTCATCGGTATGCATCCCCCACGCCAGCCTGGCGCGGTTCAGTTCATCCTGCGGCAGAGTTTGAGTCTGCTCATCGTTGATGCTCTGCAACAAATTTTCCAGCCGGCGCAGGAACAGATAGGCCGCGCGCAGCAGCGCCGCGTCGCCTTCCGGCAGCAGATGCAGCTCATCAATCGCCGCCAGCGTCGGCAGCAGCGCCCGCTGCTGCAGCGCAGGTTCGCGACCGCCGCGGATCAGCTGAAAGACCTGCACGATAAACTCAATTTCACGGATCCCGCCGGCGCCGAGCTTGATGTTGTCTTTCAGCCCGCGACGCCGCACTTCGCGAGCGATCATCCCTTTCATGTTACGCAGCGACTGGATCACGCTGAAGTCGATATAGCGGCGGAAGACGAAGGGGCGAAGCATCGCGCGCAGCTCGCTGGCGTAGGCGTCGTCGTTATCGCCCATGATCCGCGCTTTCACCATCGCGTAGCGTTCCCAGTCCCGGCCCTGCTCCTGGTAATAATCCTCCAGCGCCGCAAAGCTGAGCACCAGCGGCCCGCTGTCGCCAAACGGTCGCAGGCGCATGTCCACCCGATAGACAAAGCCGTCCTGCGTCGGCTGGTCGAGCGCCTTGATCAGCCGCTGCCCCAGGCGGGTAAAGAACTGGGCGTTATCCAGCTCGCGGCGACCGCCGCGGGTGGCGCCATGCTCAGGCCAGGCAAAAATCAGATCGATATCGGAAGAGAAGTTCAGCTCGCCGCCGCCCAGCTTTCCCATCCCGAGGATCAGCAGCGGCTGCGGCTGACCCTCGGCGTTGCAGGGCGTTCCCCACTCCTTGCAGCAGGCGGCATACAGCCAGTCGCGAGCGGCGACAATCAGGGTCTCTGCCAGGACGCTCAGCTGCTGCAGCGTCTCTTCTTCGCTTACCAGCGACAGCGCCTGCGCCCAGGCAATGCGGACCATCATCTGGCGGCGGAAAAGACGCAGCTCTCGCATCAACCCCGCTTCGTCAGCCACCGCTTGCAGGCGATCCTGCAGCCAGGTCTCGTAATGCCGCCACTCTTCCGCCTCCGGCGAGGAGTCCGCAAGCTCGTTCAGCCAGCCTGGCTGGGCGATCACACTCTGTTCGACAAAATCACTGAACGCCATCACCGACCGGGCCTGCGGGCTCAGTTCGGCGACGGGAAAATCCGCTGGCAGGCGGTCAGCGACCGTCTGCCAGTGCTGCTGTAACTGCGAAGAAAGCGGCATCATAGGGGCTCCCTGGCCTGTAATTATCGTTTTCCACTATGCAGCCAGAACGGCTCGGCAGCCAGCGCCTGGCGACGGAAATATTCAAAGACGCTGCGGTCGTCATGCTCTATCGCACGCTGAAGCTCCTGCCAGTTCTCCAGCCACGGCGCGACGGCGTCGCCATAGGCGCCCGCCAGCAGCTGGACGCTGTCGATATCGCGGGACAGCTTCGGCAACTGGTCGGCGGCATCTTCAACCGCCAGATGCTGCACGGCGCTTCGCAGCTCGGCCGCCACCCGCGAGAGGTTAATATCGGCAAACCGTTTGAACGATCCGGCTATTTTTTTCTCTCCCGCCTCGTTGAGGAACGGACGCCAGCCGCGCTGGACCAGCCATTCGGTCAGCGCCAGTTTGGCGGCGACGACCTCGGTGCAGAATAACGCCTCCTCGGCGGTGTCCGCGGCCAGCAGCGCGGCTTCGGCGTCGTTCAGCAAGGCGCGGAGGTGGGTGGTCGCCTTCCGCGGCACGATGCCGCCGAACAGCACGAGGGCATGGCGCACGCGGGCCAACGCCAGCAGGATTTCCGCTTTAGCTTTCGCGTTGCCGCGCAGCCAGACCTCATCGTGATACAGCCAGTGCGCCAGGGCGCTCTCCAGCGCCGCCTCCAGCCCCTGCTCCACGCTGGCCTTCGCCGCCACCGGCAGCACCGCCAACCGGGCCACCGGGCGTTCATTGTTGCCTTGCGCCAGATGATACCCGCGCGCGGCTTTGCTCAGGCTCCCCTGACGCAGGACGCCGCTCTCCAGCAAACGCTGCGCGAAGCGCAGCAGATCGGCGGTCTCCCCGGCGAGCAACTCCAGCTCCAGCTCGCAGATCGGCTCCTGATGCTCGCCCGCCTTCACTTCGCCGCGATCGAGGGCAATCTCAATCTCACTCTTTCCTTCCTGGATCACCCAGCGTTCACGGGCAAAGTCGGTGCTGAACAGCGGCTGGACATGCTCCGCCAGCGCGGCCGGAAGTTCCCCTTGCGGCCAGACCTCCGCCGGCAGGCGCTCAAGCGCCAGCTCCGGTTTATCCAGTGGGATATTGTATTCCGGGCGCTGGTGCAGGCCGCCCACCACCCGACCGGCGATTTTCAGCGTCATTTCATAACGCCCCTGATCGCCGCGGATGCGCAGCCCCATGTCGTGACGACGCAGCCAGTTATCGGCGGTTTCGTAATAAATGTTCAGCAACTGGCCCGCGGGCGTATGTTTCGCCTCGAGCGCATTGAGCTGCTCGCGCAGCGTCTCTACCCCATCCTGAGCGACGATAAACTTAAGTTCGATTTCTTGAGCCATGACTGAATTCTTCCGCTTCTGTGCTGCGCCGACAAATTGCGGCGAACTTACGACGATATTTTTTGTCAGTAGATAGTATTTTGCGGCGAATCGCCATGCAACGCGCTTTTTGCCGGGCCACCTCCTGGATGATTCCGATTGTGGCGGAAAACTTTGCGTCGCTCTGGCGATGCCTCTACTATCGTTCCACTTTTTATGACCAAACGATGACCTGATGCCAAAATTACGCCTGATTACTTTTACTTTGCTCGCGCTTAGCGCCGCCACGGCGGTTCACGCAGAAGAAAAGCGCTACGTTTCCGATGAGCTGAACACCTGGGTTCGCAGCGGCCCGGGCGATAATTATCGTCTGGTCGGCACCATCAACGCCGGGGAAGAAGTGGCGGTGCTGCAAACCAACGACAGCACCAGTTACGCGCAGATCCGCGACGCCAATGGGCGTACTGCCTGGATCCCGCTGAAAGAGCTGAGCAACGAGCCCAGCCTGCGCACCCGCGTCCCGGATCTGGAAAACCAGGTCAAAACGCTGACCGATAAGCTGAATAATATCGACGCCACCTGGAACCAGCGCACGGCGGATATGCAGAAGAAAGTCGCCGGCAGCGACAGCGTGATCAACGCGCTGAAAGACGAGAACCAAAAGTTGAAAAATGAGCTGGTTGTCGCGCAGAAGAAGGTGAATGCGGCGAATCTGCAGCTTGATGACAAACAGCGCACCATTATCATGCAGTGGTTTATGTACGGCGGCGGCGTGTTGGGCGTCGGTCTGCTGCTGGGTCTGGTGCTGCCGCATCTGGTGCCAAGCCGCAAACGTAAAGACCGGTGGATGAACTAATTCGTCTTCTCTGCCAGACTTACGTATCATCTTGCAAAAAACAGATACGGGAGAATCAGGCGTGAAGAGTTATCTGGTCGGCGGTGCGGTGCGCGACGCGCTGTTAGGACTGCCGGTCAAAGACCGAGACTGGGTGGTGGTGGGCGCCACTCCGCAACAGATGCTTGACGCGGGCTATCAGCAGGTAGGCCGCGACTTTCCCGTGTTCCTTCATCCGCAAAGCCGGGAAGAGTATGCCCTGGCACGCACCGAGCGCAAATCCGGCGCAGGCTATACCGGTTTTACCTGCTATGCCGCCCCGGACGTCACCCTCGAAGCGGATCTGCTGCGCCGTGACCTGACGGTCAACGCCCTCGCCCAGGACGCCGACGGCGCAATTATCGACCCCTACGGCGGACAAAACGATCTCCGCCAGCGTCTGCTGCGCCATGTCTCCCCTGCCTTTAGCGAAGATCCGCTGCGCGTGCTGCGCGTGGCGCGCTTTGCCGCCCGCTATGCCCATCTCGGTTTTCGCATTGCCGAAGAGACCCAGACCCTGATGGCCGCCATGGTTGAGGCCGGCGAACTGGCCCATTTAACGCCGGAGCGGGTGTGGAAAGAGACGGAAAGCGCGTTGACCACCCGCAACCCGCAGGTCTTTTTTCAGACGCTGCGCGACTGCCAGGCCCTCAAGGTGCTGTTCCCGGAGATTGACGCCCTGTACGGCGTGCCGGCCCCGGCAAAATGGCACCCGGAAATCGACACCGGCCTGCACACCCTGATGACCGTCACGATGGCCGCGATGCTGTCGCCGGACGTCGATGTGCGCTTCGCCACCCTATGCCATGACCTTGGCAAAGGGCTGACGCCGAAAGCGCTCTGGCCGCGTCACCACGGCCATGGCCCGGCGGGAGTCAAGCTGGTGGAACAGCTCTGCGCGCGTCTGCGGGTGCCGAATGATATCCGCGATCTCGCGAAACTGGTGGCGGAGTATCATGATCTGATCCACACCCTACCGATCCTGCAGCCGAAAACCCTCGTTAAACTCTTCGACAGCATTGACGCCTGGCGTAAACCGCAGCGCGTGCAGCAGATCGCCCTCACCAGCGAAGCCGACGTTCGCGGGCGCACCGGTTTCGAGGCTAGCGATTATCCGCAGGGGCGCCTGCTATTAGAGGCCTGGGAAGTGGCGCGGTCGGTCTCCACCAAAGAGGTGGTGGCGGCGGGGTTTAAAGGGGCGGAAATTCGCGAGGAGCTGACGCGGCGGAGAATTGCGGCGGTGGCGCAGTGGAAGGAACAGCGTTGCCCCCAGCCGCAAGGCTGAGGGCGCAGGCCTTAGAAGAAGACCACGTAAACCGCTGCCGCGACGATAAAGCGGTAGATAGCGAACGGAATGAACGAGATCCGTTTGATCAGCTGCAGGAAAGTTTTAATCGCAATCAGCGCCACGATAAACGCCATCACGAAGCCGACGGCAAACATCGGGACATCGCCCATGTTGAGGAAGCCGATGCTCTTGTAGACGTCCAGCACCGTGGCGCCCATCATCATCGGTACCGCCAGCAGGAATGAGAATTCCGACGCCGCGTAGCGGCTGACGCCCATCAGCATGCCGCCGGAGATGGTCGCCCCTGAGCGGGAGAAGCCCGGCCACAGCGCCAGGCACTGAAAGCAGCCGATAACGAACGCCTGACGATAGGTCATATCGTCAATCCCGACCGCGCGCGGCTGTTTCGGCTTCAGCACTTCCGCCGCAATTAACAGCACACCGCCGACAATCAGGGCGTACATCACGTTTACCGGGTTAAACAAAGATTTAATGGTGTCGTGGAAAATAAGCCCCATAACCACCGCGGGGATCATGCCGAGAAGGATATGGATAAGCGACAAGCGACCGCTGCCTTTACCTTCGTGCTCCGGCGGCCTGCCGAAATGGATGCCGATCAGGCCGAACAGGCGACGCCAGAACATCACCACCACGGCGAGTATCGAGCCTAGCTGAATAACCACTTCAAAGGTATTTGCCGTATCACCTTCAAACCCCAGCAGGTGACCAACAATAATCATATGACCGGTACTGGAAACAGGTAAAAACTCTGTCAACCCCTCAACCACACCCAATATTGCCGCCACCAGCAGCGAGTGTATATCGCTCATCCAATTAAACCCTTTAAAAAAGTAAAATGAAAAAAACCAGGAACACGGTATCGTTCAACAGGCACAACCCGACTGCCAGAGGGCGCGCAATCAGCAGCATACACGGCGTACACAAGGATTCGCCTGCCGTTCTGGTAGAAGATCGCCAGTAAAATTGCCTGATGACCGGATGCTATGACCGGTATAAACGCAATTTGTTTAACAAGTATGACCTGAAAAGTTTTGTTTCAGATTAAGGCCACGTTCAATAATCACCCCGACGTTTGCCGCGCGAGCCACGGCGCCAGGTTTGCTGACTTTAATGCGCACCCATGGCGACTGGAATGTCTCCAGCAGCAGGTCGGCCACCTCTTCCGCCACCCGCTCCACTAACGCGAATTTTCCCCCCTCAACATGCGCGATGACGCGCTCGCTGATATCAGCATAGCTGAGGCAATCGCTGACATCATCGCTGGCGGCCGCCTTGCGGTTATCCCATGCAATTTCGATATCGAACACCAGCTTCTGCTCAATGGTTTGTTCCCAGTCATAAACACCAATGGTGGTGATTACCGAAAGTTGCTCTATAAATACAATATCCATCACGCCCTGCCTGCTTTTTAGCTAAACCGGATACCACTTCCGGCGAATTATGCGTATTATCCACAGATGCAGAGAATACAACGACATTTTCAAAACGGAACAGCGTTATGAGTGCAATCGCGCCCGGACTGGTACTCCTCGCCTACCTCTGCGGCTCCATTTCCAGCGCCATTCTGGTATGTCGCCTTGCTGGCCTGCCCGACCCACGCGACAGCGGCTCAGGCAACCCCGGGGCCACTAACGTACTACGAATTGGCGGAAAAGGGGCGGCCGTAGCGGTACTTATTTTTGATGTGCTGAAGGGCATGCTGCCGGTATGGGGCGCCTGGGCGCTGGGCCTGACGCCGTTCTGGCTGGGTTTAGTGGCGATTGCCGCCTGCGTGGGCCATATCTGGCCGGTTTTCTTTCATTTCCGCGGCGGTAAAGGCGTCGCCACGGCCTTCGGCGCTATCGCCCCCATCGGCCTCGACCTGACCGGCGTGATGGCCGGGACCTGGCTGCTGACCATCCTGCTCAGCGGTTACTCTTCCCTTGGCGCTATCGTCAGCGCGCTGATCGCTCCGTTCTACGTCTGGTGGTTTAAACCGCAGTACACCTTCCCGGTGTCGATGCTCTCCTGCCTGATCCTCCTGCGCCATCACGACAACATTCAGCGTCTGTGGCGCCGCCAGGAGAGCAAAATCTGGACGCGTGTGAAGAAGAAAAAAACGCCAGAAGAGAAGTAATCTCCCCTCCCGGCCCCGCCAGCCGGAGGGATCCCCGCTTCTATTTACCTGTCTCACCCGCCTTTTCGCCTTACGTCGTCATGATTGGCGATCTTCACCACATCCCTCTTTTGTAACAATGCGTTAGCGGTGACCCACAGCAAAAATCACGCCAGCGACCAGCGGCGCGGCGTCCCCCCCGCTGGCGCCTTTTCCGCCGCGGCCAGGCAGCGGATCAGGATATTGACGGCAATGATTATCCGGGTGAATAATCCGGAGCGGTTATGCCGCTTTCCCCTCGCGCCCAATGCGACGCTGCGGGTAACAGATGACATAAGCGTTTCGTATGACCGGGATAATCTCCCGCCGATCAATACTCATTGCTGCTGTTTTATCTTGATTTTGCAGGGGCGCAACATTGCACGGCACCGTGTTACCACCACTCAAAAAAGGCTGGCAGGCCACGCTGGATCTGCGCTTTCAGCAGGCCGGCGGCAAGACCGTTCTCGCCAGCGCCCAACACGTCGGCCCGCTGACCGTCCAGCGCCCGTTTTACCCGGAAGAAGAGACCTGTCACCTCTATCTGCTTCACCCCCCCGGCGGCATCGTCGGCGGTGATGAACTGACGATTAGCGCCCACCTTGATCCCGGCTGCCATACCCTGATAACCATGCCTGGCGCCAGCAAGTTTTACCGCAGCAGCGGCGCGCAAGCGCTTTTGCGCCAGCAGTTGACCCTCGCCCCGCAGGCGACCCTGGAGTGGCTCCCGCAGGATGCCATCTTCTTTCCCGGGGCGAACGCCCGACTGTCCACCACCTTTCACCTGTGTGCCTCCAGCACCCTGCTGGCCTGGGATCTGCTCTGCCTTGGCCGCCCGGTGATCGGCGAAACCTTCAGCCACGGCACCCTCAGCAACCGGCTGGAGGTATGGGTGGACGATGAGCCGCTGCTGGTCGAGCGCCTGCACCTGCAGGAGGGAGAGCTCTCCAGCATCGCTGGACGTCCCTGGGTCGGCACGCTGCTGTGCTATCCGGCAACCGATGCCCTGCTCGACGGGGTGCGCGACGCGCTGGCGCCGCTCGGCCTCTACGCCGGCGCCAGCCTGACCGACCGCCTGCTGACGGTGCGCTTCCTCAGTGACGATAATCTGATTTGCCAGCAGGTGATGCGCGACGTCTGGCAGTTTCTGCGCCCTCATCTCACCGGCAAGTCCCCCGTACTCCCCCGAATCTGGCTGACTTAAGAGAACGTTATGGAACTGACCCCCCGAGAAAAAGACAAGCTGTTGCTGTTTACCGCCGCGCTGGTGGCAGAACGCCGCCTGGCCCGCGGCCTGAAGCTCAACTATCCGGAATCCGTGGCCCTGATCAGCGCCTTTATTATGGAAGGCGCCCGCGACGGCAAAAGCGTGGCCTCGCTGATGGAGGAAGGTCGTCACGTCCTGACCCGCGAGCAGGTGATGGAAGGCGTCCCGGAAATGATCCCGGATATCCAGGTCGAAGCCACCTTCCCGGACGGCTCGAAGCTGGTCACCGTTCACAACCCGATTATCTGAGGCAGCGCCATGATCCCTGGTGAATATCACGTTAAGCCCGGCCAGATAGCCCTCAACACCGGCCGGGCGACCTGTCGCGTGGTCGTTGAAAACCACGGCGATCGGCCGATTCAGGTCGGTTCGCACTACCATTTCGCCGAGGTCAACCCGGCGCTGAAGTTCGACCGTCAGCAGGCCACCGGCTATCGCCTGAATATCCCGGCCGGCACGGCGGTACGCTTTGAACCTGGCCAGAAACGCGAGGTTGAGCTGGTGGCCTTCGCCGGTCACCGCGCCGTCTTCGGCTTCCGCGGCGAAGTCATGGGCCCACTGGAGGCAAACGATGAGTAATATTTCACGCCAGGCCTATGCCGACATGTTCGGCCCCACCGTCGGCGATAAGGTGCGCCTGGCCGATACCGAGCTGTGGATCGAGGTGGAGGACGATTTGACCACCTACGGGGAAGAGGTCAAATTCGGCGGCGGCAAAGTGATCCGCGACGGGATGGGCCAGGGACAGATGCTGGCCGCCGACTGTGTTGACCTGGTGCTCACCAACGCGCTGATCGTCGATCACTGGGGCATCGTTAAGGCCGATATCGGCGTGAAGGACGGCCGGATCTTCGCCATCGGCAAAGCCGGCAACCCCGACATCCAGCCCAACGTCACCATCCCCATCGGCGCCGCGACGGAAGTGATTGCCGCCGAAGGAAAAATCGTCACCGCCGGCGGGATCGATACCCATATTCACTGGATCTGTCCGCAGCAGGCGGAAGAGGCGCTGGTCTCAGGCGTAACCACCATGGTCGGCGGCGGCACCGGCCCGGCGGCGGGTACCCATGCCACCACCTGCACCCCGGGGCCTTGGTATATCTCACGCATGCTGCAGGCGGCCGACAGCCTGCCGGTTAATATCGGCCTGTTGGGCAAGGGCAACGTTTCTCAGCCGGACGCTCTACGCGAGCAGGTGGCGGCGGGCGTTATTGGCCTGAAGATCCATGAAGACTGGGGCGCCACCCCGGCGGCGATCGACTGTGCGTTAACCGTCGCCGATGAGATGGATATTCAGGTCGCCCTGCACAGCGACACCCTCAATGAGTCCGGTTTTGTGGAAGATACCCTCGCCGCCATCGGCGGGCGCACCATCCACACCTTCCATACCGAAGGGGCCGGCGGCGGCCATGCGCCGGACATCATCACCGCCTGCGCCCACCCGAACATTTTGCCGTCCTCCACCAACCCAACGCTGCCCTACACCCTCAACACCATCGACGAACATCTCGATATGCTGATGGTCTGCCACCATCTGGACCCGGACATCGCCGAGGACGTGGCCTTTGCCGAGTCGCGCATTCGCCGGGAAACCATCGCCGCAGAAGACGTGCTGCACGACCTTGGCGCCTTCTCGCTCACCTCCTCCGATTCGCAGGCCATGGGCCGCGTCGGGGAAGTGGTTCTCCGCACCTGGCAGGTGGCGCACCGCATGAAGGTGCAGCGCGGCGCGCTGGCGGAGGAGACCGGGGATAACGACAACTTCCGCGTGAAGCGCTACATCGCCAAATACACCATCAACCCGGCGCTGACCCACGGCATCGCGCACGAAGTCGGCTCCATTGAGGTGGGCAAGCTGGCGGACCTGGTGCTCTGGTCGCCTGCCTTCTTCGGCGTGAAACCGGCCACCGTGATCAAAGGCGGCATGATCGCCATCGCGCCGATGGGCGACATCAATGCCTCTATTCCGACCCCGCAGCCAGTGCACTATCGCCCGATGTTTGGCGCGCTGGGCAGCGCCCGCCATCACTGCCGCCTCACCTTCCTGTCGCAGGCGGCGGCGGACCATGGCGTAGCCGAGCGGCTGAACCTGCGCAGCGCTATCGCCGTGGTGAAAGGCTGCCGCACGGTGCAGAAAGCCGACATGGTGCACAACAGCCTGCAGCCTAACATCACCGTCGACGCGCAGACCTATGAGGTGCGGGTGGATGGCGAACTCATCACCAGCGAGCCGGCAGAGGTTCTGCCGATGGCGCAACGTTATTTTCTGTTTTAAGGAGTGCGGATGCTTTATTTAACTCAACGTCTGGAGACCCCCGCCGCCGCGACCGCCAGCGTTACGCTGCCGATTGATGTTCGCGTCAAAAGCCGGGTAAAAGTTACCCTCAACGATGGCCGGGAAGCCGGTCTGCTGCTGCCCCGCGGCCTGCTGCTGCGCGGCGGCGATGTGCTAAGTAACGAAGACGGCACCGAATTTGTGCAGGTGATTGCCGCTGATGAAGGGGTGTCGGTGGTGCGCTGCGACGACCCGTTTATGCTGGCGAAGGCCTGCTATCACCTCGGCAACCGTCACGTACCGCTGCAGATTATGCCGGGCGAGCTGCGCTACCATCACGATCACGTGCTGGACGATATGCTGCGCCAGTTCGGCCTGACGGTGACCTTTGGCCAGCTGCCGTTCGAGCCGGAAGCCGGCGCTTACGCCAGCGAAAGCCACGGTCATCATCATGCTCATCATGACCACCACGCTCACAGCCACTAGCATGTCGACAGCGGAACAACGCCTGCGGCTGATGCAGCTGGCCAGCAGCAACCTGCCGGTAGGAGGTTACAGCTGGTCCCAGGGGCTGGAGTGGGCTGTGGAAGCCGGCTGGGTGCCGGACGTCGCGGCCTTCGAGCGCTGGCAGCGACGGCAGATGACGGAAGGCTTTTTTACCGTTGACCTGCCGCTGTTCGCCCGCCTGTACCGCGCCTGCGAACAAGGCGATATCGCCGCGGCCCGGCGCTGGACGGCTTATCTGCTGGCCTGCCGGGAGACCCGTGAACTGCGGGAGGAAGAGCGCAACCGCGGCGCGGCGTTTGCCCGCCTGCTGAGCGACTGGCAGCCGGACTGTCCGCCGCCGTGGCGCACGCTGTGCCAGCAAAGCCAGCTCGCCGGGATGGCCTGGCTCGGCGTGCGCTGGCGCATCGCGCTGCCCGAGATGGCCTTAAGCCTGGGCTACAGCTGGATTGAGAGCGCCGTAATGGCCGGCGTCAAGCTGGTGCCCTTCGGCCAGCAGGCCGCCCAGCAGCTCATTTTACGTCTTTGCGACCACTACGCAGCGGCGATGCCCCGCGCACTGGCCGCGCCGGACGGCGATATCGGATCGGCCACGCCGCTCGCCGCCATCGCCTCTGCCCGGCATGAAACCCAATACTCCCGATTATTCCGTTCCTAGGAGAAGCCATGAATTCTTATAAACACCCGCTGCGCGTCGGCGTCGGCGGCCCGGTCGGTTCCGGTAAAACCGCCCTGCTGGAAGCGCTGTGCAAAGCGATGCGCGATACCTGGCAGTTGGCGGTGGTCACTAACGACATTTATACCAAAGAAGATCAGCGCATCCTCACCGAAGCGGGCGCGCTGGCCCCTGAACGCATTGTGGGTGTAGAAACCGGCGGCTGCCCGCACACAGCGATCCGCGAAGATGCCTCGATGAACCTCGCCGCCGTGGAAGCGCTGAGTGAAAAGTTCGGTAACCTCGACCTTATCTTCGTGGAAAGCGGCGGCGATAACCTGAGCGCCACCTTCAGCCCGGAGCTGGCGGATCTGACCATCTACGTCATTGACGTGGCCGAAGGGGAGAAGATCCCGCGCAAAGGCGGGCCGGGGATCACCAAATCCGATTTTCTGGTGATCAATAAAACCGACCTTGCCCCCTATGTCGGCGCTTCGCTGGAGGTGATGGCCAGCGATACCCAGCGTATGCGCGGCGATCGCCCATGGACCTTCACCAATCTGAAGCAGGGAGACGGCCTGAGCACCATTATCGCCTTCCTCGAAGACAAAGGCATGCTCGGCAAATAGGCCTGTTGCACCAGCCGGGCGCAGACGCGTCCGGATGGTGCAACCCCTGCTCTCTCTTCTATCACCCTGCGCTCCCCTCCCCGCCACGCCTGCCCTGCAATATGGCATAAGGTTTGCTAATTCAAGTCATGCCTAACCATTAAGGAATGACTATGTCATCACTGGATCTCAACCCTGAATTACCCGCGACAGCGCGGACTTCCGGCTCCCGGGAAACCTTAGAAGATTACACCTTACGTTACGCCCCGCTGAGCTTCCGCCGCTGGGGACCGGGCGTCGTCGCGGTCACGGCGCTGGGCGGCATCGCCTATCTGGCGGACTTTTCCATCGGCGCCAGCATCGGTATGGCCTGGGGCACCAGCAACGCCATCTATTCGATCCTGGTGGCGGCGCTGGTGATCTTCCTCACCGGCATTCCGCTGGCGATCACTGCCGCGCGCTACAACATTGACCTTGACCTGATCACCCGCAGCGCCGGCTTCGGCTATTTCGGCTCGGTGATCACCAGCATTATTTTTGCCGGCTTCACCTTTATCTTCTTCGCCCTCGAAGGCTCGATCATGGCCCAGGGGCTGCTGGTGGGCCTCGGGATACCGCTGTGGATGGGGTATCTGATCGCCACCCTGATGGTGCTCCCGCTGGTGGTCTATGGCATGAAAGCCCTGACCCGCCTGCAGGTATGGACCACTCCACTGTGGCTGGTGCTGATGGTGGTGCCGGTGGTGTGGCTGATTGTCAAAGATCCGCAGCTGGTGGACGGCTTCCTGCATTTCGCTGGTAAAAACAGCGCGTCGACGGTGGATATCACCGCCATCATGCTCGGCGCCGGGGTATGCCTGTCGCTGATCATGCAAATTGGCGAGCAAATTGATTACCTGCGCTTTATGCCGCCTAAAACCGCGGAGAACCGTAAAAGCTGGTGGCTGGCGGTCTTTTCCGCCGGTCCGGGCTGGGTGGTGCTAGGCGCGATCAAACAGATCATCGGCGCCTTCCTCGGCTTCTATCTGTTGACCCGTTTTCCGGCGGTGCACAATACCGAACCGGTGCAGCAGTTCGTCAGCGTCTTCGATAATCTGGTGCCCGGCTGGCTGGCCCTGACGCTGGCGGTGGTGCTGGTGGTGATCTCGCAGATCAAAATTAACGTCACCAATGCCTACTCCGGCTCGCTGGCGTGGACCAGTGCCTGGACCCGCACTACCAAACGCTATCCGGGGCGGATTATTTTTGTGGTGGTCAATCTGGCGATTGCCCTGGCGCTGATGGAAGGCGATATGTTCAGCGCCCTGTCGTGGATCCTCGGCTTTTACTCCAACTTCGCTATCGCCTGGGTCGTGGTGGTGGCGACCGACATCACCTTTAATAAAGGCTTGCTCAAGCTGGCCCCGGCGCAGCCGGAATATCGTCGCGGCATGATCTACAACGTTAACCCGGTGGGCGTGGTTTCCTTTGGCCTGGCCGCCGGGCTGTCGATCTGCGCTTTCTTCGGCCTGCTGGGGACGACGCTGGCGCCGTTCTCGCCGCTGATCGCGCTGGTCGTCGCCTTTGTCATGACCCCGCTGATGGGGATCCTCACCCGCGGGCGCTACTATATTAAGCAGGTGGATGACGGGATCGCCGAACCGCGCTATGACGCGGCGGGGAACGCCTCGACCACCGTGTATCAATGCGTTAGCTGTGAGGAAGAGTACGAGCGCCCGGACGTGATGCATTCGCATAAGCATCAGGGTGCCATCTGCTCACTGTGTAAAAGTATGGAGTAGTCAGGAAGGCAGGCCGACGTGACGTCGGCCTGTTTCAGGTTGCGTTAGGCGGCAGGCAGCTCGGCCAGCGGCCAGCGCGGGCGGACCGTCACGCCGAGCTCAGCTTTGGCGCCGGTTTGCAGACGCACCATGCCGGCGTAGGCGATCATCGCGCCGTTATCGGTACAGAACTCAGGGCGGGCGTAGAATACCTCACCGCCGCGTTTTTGCATCATCTCCGCCAGCTTCGCCCGCAGGGTGCGGTTGGCGCTCACGCCTCCCGCCATCACCAGACGCTTAAAGCCGGTTTGCTCCAGCGCGCGGCGACATTTAATCATCAGCGTATCGACAACCGCATCCTCAAACGCGCGGGCGATGTCGGCGCGGGTTTGTTCATCGTCGCCGTTGCTGCGAATGGTGTTGGCGGCGAAGGTCTTCAGTCCGGAGAAGCTGAAGTCCAGCCCCGGACGGTCGGTCATCGGACGCGGGAAGACGAAGCGGCCTTCAGTACCCTGGGACGCCATTTTCGACAGCATCGGCCCGCCGGGATAATCCAGCCCCAGCAGTTTCGCGGTTTTATCAAAGGCTTCGCCCGCCGCATCGTCAATCGACTCGCCCAGCAGTTCGTACTGGCCGATACCGGTGACGCTGATCAGCTGCGTATGGCCGCCGGAAACCAGCAGCGCGACGAACGGGAACGCCGGCGGGTTATCTTCCAGCATCGGCGCCAGCAGGTGCCCTTCCATATGGTGTACCGGGATCGCCGGCACGTTCCAGGCGAAGGCCAGCGACCGGCCAACGGTCGCCCCGACCAGCAGCGCGCCGACCAGGCCAGGACCCGCCGTATAGGCGACGGCGTCGATATCTTTCGCCGTCAGGCCGGCCTCTTTCAGCGCCGCCTGGATCAGCGGCACCGTTTTGCGCACGTGGTCGCGCGATGCCAGCTCCGGCACCACGCCGCCGTAGTCCGCATGCAGTTTCACCTGACTATACAATTGGTTGGCTAACAGACCTTGCTGGTCGTCATAAATCGCGATGCCGGTTTCATCGCAGGATGTTTCAATGCCCAGTACACGCATGAGTTGTTTTACCTCGCTTCAATACCGCGCAGTGTAGGTCCAATGACCGGCGATGTAAAACTTTGCTCACCCCTGGTGCTCTCTTCGTGTATACTCCTCACCCTTATAAAAGTCCCTTTCAAAAAAGGCGCAGGTGCTTTACAAAGCAGCAGTAGTTGCAGTAAAATTCCGCACCATTTTGAAATAAGCTGGCATTGCGGCCAGCGGCAAACCGAATTAATCAAAGGTGAGAGGCACATGCCGGTAATTAAAGTACGTGAAAACGAGCCGTTCGACGTAGCTCTGCGTCGCTTCAAGCGTTCCTGCGAAAAAGCAGGTGTTCTGGCGGAAGTTCGTCGTCGTGAGTTCTATGAAAAACCGACTACCGAACGTAAGCGCGCTAAAGCTTCTGCAGTGAAACGTCACGCGAAGAAACTGGCTCGCGAAAACGCACGCCGTACTCGTCTGTACTAATCTGTTGAGAGCGACGCTCTCAATTCAGACCGAGTTGTAGTTGTAAGGCCGTGCTTCCGAAAGGAATGCGCGGCTTATTTTCGTTTATAGTCATCAGAAATAACGGGGCTTATGGCTGGACGAATTCCACGTGTATTTATTAGCGATCTGCTTGCCAGAACCGACATCGTCGATCTGATCGATGCGCGGGTAAAGCTGAAAAAGCAGGGCAAAAATTTTCACGCGTGCTGTCCGTTCCATAACGAAAAAACCCCCTCTTTCACCGTCAACGGTGAAAAACAGTTTTACCACTGCTTCGGCTGCGGGGCGCACGGCAATGCTATCGATTTCCTGATGAACTACGACAAACTCGAGTTCGTGGAAACGGTCGAAGAGCTGGCCGCCATGCACAACCTCGAAGTGCCTTATGAAGCAGGCAACGGACCCAGCCAGATAGAGCGCCATCAACGGCAGAACCTCTACCAGTTACTGGATGGTCTGAATACGTTTTATCAACAGTCTCTGATGCAGCCCGCCGCCGACCCTGCGCGCCAGTACCTGGCAAAACGGGGGTTAAGCAGCGAGGTGATTACGCGCTTTGCCATCGGCTATGCTCCCCCAGGTTGGGATAACGTTTTAAAACGTTTTGGCGGCAATCAGGAAAACCGCCAGTCGCTTATTGATGCCGGCATGCTGGTCACCAACGATCAGGGACGCAGTTACGACCGCTTCCGCGAACGGGTGATGTTCCCCATCCGCGATAAGCGAGGCCGGGTGATTGGGTTTGGCGGACGGGTGCTGGGCGATGCCCTGCCGAAGTATCTCAACTCCCCGGAAACCGACATATTCCATAAAGGCCGTCAGCTATATGGCCTGTATGAAGCGCAGCAGGACAACCCCGAACCACCGCGTTTGCTGGTTGTCGAAGGCTATATGGACGTCGTGGCGCTGGCGCAGTACGACATCAATTATGCTGTCGCCTCGCTGGGTACCTCGACCACGGCCGATCATATCCAGCTGCTGTTCCGGGTGACCAATAACGTCATCTGCTGCTACGACGGCGACCGGGCCGGCCGCGATGCTGCCTGGCGCGCGCTGGAGACGGCGCTGCCGTACATGACCGATGGTCGCCAGCTGCGCTTTATGTTTCTGCCTGACGGCGAAGACCCGGATACGCTGGTGCGTAAAGAGGGCAAAGCGGCGTTCGAGGCGCGGATGGAGCAGGCTCAGCCGCTCTCCACGTTCTTGTTTAACAGCCTGCTGCCGCAGGTCGACCTCAGCACACCGGACGGGCGCGCGCAGCTGAGCACGCTGGCGCTGCCGCTGATAACCCAGGTGCCGGGCGAAACCCTGCGCATCTATTTGCGTCAGGAGCTGGGCAACAAGCTGGGCATTTTAGATGACGCCCAGCTTGAACGTTTAATGCCAAAACAGGCGGAAAATGGCGCCCCGCGCCCCGCACCACAGCTAAAACGCACGACCATGCGTATACTGATAGGACTGCTGGTGCAAAACCCGGATCTGGCGCCGTTAGTCCCACCGCTGGAGGGGCTGGACTCGCGCAAAATGCCGGGGCTGAGCCTGTTCGGCGAGCTGGTGAAGAGCTGTCTGGCGCAGCCTGGTCTGACAACCGGGCAACTTTTAGAGCAATATCGCGGCACAAAAGAGGCCGCAACCCTTGAAAAACTGTCGATGTGGGACGATATAGCAGATAAAGATATCGCTGAACAAACCTTCACCGACTCGCTCAACCATATGTTTGATTCACTGCTGGAACTGCGACAGGAAGAGTTGATTGCTCGCGATCGCACACACGGTTTAAGCAGTGAGGAACGCCGGGAGCTCTGGACCATCAGCCAGGAGCTGGCGAAAAAATAAATGACAGACTCAGTCATTCACGTTGCATTGATGCAGCAGCAGAACGCAGAGCAACGTGAAGGACACCGTATTTAACGGCTTAAGTGCCGAGTATCGATCGGGAAGCCCCCGACAGCCGCGCAGAGGCGCAGCGGCAATAATATAAGTACGCCCTCGCTTTAAATGTCGACAGCCCGCCTGCCGACACCAATCAAACGAATTAAGTGTGGATACCGTCTTATGGAGCAAAACCCGCAGTCACAGCTGAAGCTTCTTGTCCAACGTGGTAAGGAGCAAGGCTATCTGACCTATGCCGAGGTCAATGACCATCTGCCGGAAGATATCGTCGATTCCGATCAGATCGAAGACATCATCCAAATGATCAACGACATGGGCATTCAGGTGATGGAAGAAGCACCGGATGCCGATGATCTGATGCTTGCCGAAAACACCGCGGATGAAGATGCTGCCGAAGCCGCCGCGCAGGTGCTCTCCAGCGTGGAATCCGAAATCGGGCGTACGACCGACCCGGTGCGCATGTACATGCGTGAAATGGGTACCGTAGAGCTGCTGACCCGTGAAGGCGAAATCGACATCGCCAAACGCATTGAAGACGGCATCAACCAGGTGCAGTGCTCCGTTGCCGAATACCCGGAAGCGATCACCTACCTGCTTGAGCAGTACGACCGCGTGGAAGCGGAAGAAGCCCGTCTGTCCGATCTGATCACCGGTTTCGTCGATCCGAACGCCGAAGAAGATATGGCGCCGACCGCCACCCACGTTGGCTCCGAGCTGTCTCAGGAAGAGATGGATGACGACGAAGACGAAGACGAAGATGAAGACGCCGACGACAACAGCGATGACGACAACAGCATCGACCCTGAGCTGGCCCGTGAGAAGTTCGCCGAGCTGCGTACCCAGTACGAGCTGACCCGCGACACTATCAAAGCCAAAGGTCGTAGCCATGCCGCCGCCCAGGAAGAGATCCTGAAGCTGTCTGAAGTCTTCAAGCAGTTCCGCCTGGTGCCGAAGCAGTTCGATTACCTGGTCAACAGCATGCGTAGCATGATGGATCGCGTTCGTACTCAGGAACGTATCATCATGAAGCTGTGCGTTGAGCAGTGCAAAATGCCGAAGAAAAACTTCATCACCCTGTTCACCGGCAACGAAACCAGCGAAACCTGGTTCAACGCCGCGGTGGCGATGAACAAGCCGTGGTCCGAGAAGCTGCTGGAAGTGAAAGAAGACGTGCAGCGCGGCCTGCAGAAGCTCCAGCAGATCGAAGAAGAGACCGGCCTGACCATCGAGCAGGTGAAGGATATCAACCGTCGCATGTCCATCGGTGAAGCGAAAGCCCGCCGTGCGAAGAAAGAGATGGTGGAAGCGAACCTGCGTCTGGTTATCTCGATCGCCAAGAAATACACCAACCGCGGTCTGCAGTTCCTCGATCTGATTCAGGAAGGCAACATCGGTCTGATGAAAGCGGTGGATAAGTTCGAATACCGTCGCGGCTACAAGTTCTCGACCTACGCTACCTGGTGGATCCGTCAGGCGATCACCCGCTCCATCGCGGATCAGGCGCGCACCATCCGTATTCCGGTGCATATGATTGAGACCATTAACAAGCTCAACCGTATCTCCCGTCAGATGCTGCAGGAGATGGGCCGTGAACCGACCCCGGAAGAGCTGGCTGAGCGCATGCTGATGCCGGAAGACAAAATCCGTAAAGTGCTGAAGATCGCCAAAGAGCCTATCTCCATGGAAACGCCGATCGGCGACGATGAAGATTCGCATCTGGGGGATTTCATCGAGGATACCACCCTCGAGCTGCCGCTGGATTCCGCGACCACCGAGAGCCTGCGTGCGGCAACGCACGACGTGCTGGCCGGCCTTACCGCTCGTGAAGCGAAAGTCCTGCGTATGCGTTTCGGTATCGACATGAACACCGACCACACGCTGGAAGAAGTGGGTAAACAGTTCGACGTTACTCGCGAACGTATCCGTCAGATCGAAGCGAAGGCGCTGCGTAAACTGCGCCACCCGAGCCGTTCTGAAGTGCTGCGTAGCTTCCTCGACGATTAATCGTCGCGGGACAGCGTCCAAAGCCGGTTAAAAAGCTCCCTGCGGGGAGCTTTTTTTATGGCGTTTCGCTGGCCGCTCGGGGAAAGCCGCCGCTCTCCGCTACTGACCGCGGGTCGCCAGGGCATCATCCAGTTCACGATAGGCCGCCACCAGCTTATCGAGCGTCGCCCGGTTTAAACCGCTGGGATTGGGCAGCACCCACACCTGGGTCGTGCCAATGGTCATCGCCTGTTTCCCCCACTTCGCCCCGCGCTGGTTAAAGGCCAGCTCGAAGGCCTGCTTGCCGAGCACCGCCAGGGCCTGCGGCTGATACTCCTCAATCTTCTTCACCAGCTCGCGGCCGCCGCTGCGCAGCTCCTGCAGGGCAACCTCGCTGGCCTGCACCGTCGGACGCTCAACCAGCATGGTGATGCCGCAGCGCGTATCCAGCAGCTGCAGCTCCTCTTCCGGCCTGAGCTGCCGATCGGTAAAGCCGGCCTGATGGATGACCTTCCAGAAGCGGTTGCCAGGATGGGCAAAATGAAAGCCGGTATGGGCGGAAGACTTCCCCGGGTTGATACCGCAAAAGACGACGCGCAGGCCCGGCGCAAGGATATCGCTAATCATGTTTTCTCCGGCTGTATGGCTAAAACATGATTATAAAGGATTGAAAATGCATTGTTTATAAAAACAGCAGCTGCGCGCTTTACGCTGGATTGCAACCGTCAGTTACTTTATAATCCCTCGCCACGGCCCCTTAGCTCAGTGGTTAGAGCAGGCGACTCATAATCGCTTGGTCGTTGGTTCAAACCCAACAGGGGCCACCAGACAAAACAAGGAGTTACGCTAAAAACGTAGCTCCTTTTGTTTTTTGGGGATATGCCGGGGATATTGCTGAGAGGTATCAATAGTGATTTATGGTTATTTAATGACCGTTTAAAACTCACAGCATTCGACAGCCTTTGAACAGCTTTTAGCTATCGTGCGCATGATTTCCATCTCTGATGGTTTTACGCCTGCATCCCCAATCAGGTTCATTCCACCGAAAACAGCATATCGGTCAATGCAAAACTGAATAGGTAGCCGCCACTTAGCTACATCTGAATCATCTAAAAGCCACATTTGCGGATATTCATATAAACCTAACACTCCCTTGTCCAAATCAACTTGTTCTACCAGCCATGCGTCTCCATCCCATCCAACAGCAAACAGCAAACAGCAAACAGCAAAATATCGAGCATAGCCCCCCCTCCTTATTCAATCCGCAGTGACGTTCTGCAGGCGCTAGTTAGGCTAAGGCAGGTGAATTTTCACACGTCGCTTCACATCGCTTCCAGTCCATCTGGTGATAATGGCCAGCCAAAAATTTTCATTATTAAATTCAATTCACTAGCCGTGAAAGCAGGCTCTAAGAGCCCCCCAAAAGATGTAAACAAAGAATAAAACCCAAAAAACATATACACACTTTTTGCAATGATATCTTACACTTGTTTTTGCGTAATCGCGCACACAGCATTCCAACTCAGTTCGATAAAAAATGAGGATTGTTTGTATGGCAAATGTAAGAATTAAGTGCATTACCTTGTCAGGAACCGTGAAATCTCACCAACATATTACTCATGTAGGTAGCGACCAGTTTCAACCAGCTGGTTCAAAATGGACTGTCGCTCAGGTTGTTCGTGCGATTGAAAATAAAGAACATACTTTCTATGTCCAGGATTCAGCAGGCAATGTTGCGTATGTAGGTGTTGTAGACCCGGGGAATGGCGGGGCTAAATACATTAGGACTTACGCCGATGGTAAGTGGAGTGACAATTTACTCTCCCTGCCAAGCTGCTAATCTTTACGGCTTTTAGACAACATTTTATAAGATAGAAAATTACCTGGGTGGTTTCGGCTTTAGCCACTGGAATGTCTCAGAGTTAATTCGGTGCTTTTGCTGTTTCCTGAACGACAGCGCTGCGGCCACACAGGTACTAAGCAGGCGAAATTAAGCCTGCATTCGCTGTAAGCAATTGATTTATGCGAGACCGGCACTTTGTCATCCTGCTTTAGTGAATTCAACCTTATGTTACTGGTGAACTTTTCCAGTATATGGCACGTTTAAAACATTTCAGCGACTCAATGTTCAGGAGGCTATCGCCGAGGTGGTGGCTTGCGCCAGTGATATTCTGGGGATGTCATCCGCTGGCGATGTCGGTCTTTGGCGGCCAGAGCGGTCGCTACCTGCGTGCGAATATCTAATAAATCTTTTCCATTCAGGCTCAGTCCCTGTTTTTTGGCGAGGTTGATGAGCGTCACTTCTATATCATTATGATTTAACATGAGATTAATCTCTCAGAAGGAAATTTTTTGTTATGGGTTGACGAAATATTTAACCCGAGATTTTGCATACTTTGATAAAGCCTATAATATGAGCAACGCCACTTCACCCATCGCTTGAGATCTGTAACATGAAAATAAAAAGTATTATGGCTGTATCTCTCGTCCTCACTTCATACAACGCACTCGCTTTCGTATCACAACCTGTCGCTACAAACGAAGCGAGTTCAATGCAGGCTGAAACCCTCGCCAACAACATCACCAACAATTTTTACAGTCGACAACAGACCGGAACATCTCAGGCAGCCAATATCGGAACCTGTACTGCCAGCCCAGTAAGTGGCTGTAACTGTCCTTTCTGTACGATGCTTCGCAGCCATAAAGCTTAAAAAACCAGCCCCATAGGGCTGGAATAACAGGAGCCCGCTGGCACACTTTGCTTTAGTCGGTATCGTCGGCCAGGGCATACAGCAACGAAGGTATAACCCTCCGCATGGCTGTTTCTTCGGTTTCATCACTCATGAGAGTCAGGGTGTAATCCCGGCACTCATAAACCACATCATACGCAGACAGGCCAAACGCGCCGCCCGCGATGATCTGCCCAATTTCATCATCTGGCGTTTCAACAATCGACAGCCGGTAGCCGCCGAACGTCACAGGCGGGTTATAGGGGCCTTCGCTTACAAACAGCTCTACGGCCTTTGCAGCAACCTGGGCTCGTTCGTCCGGGTCCACCCCGGCCACCTTGGTGACGCCTGACGCTATGATGCGTTTAATCTCCGCAACACTCATCTCTACCAGAGCGCTACCAGCAACAGTGCGGCCATCGGATACCACCGCTTTGCTTTTCGCGTTCTGAGCGCGCGGATCATGGCTGTCACGGTAACGGGCCAGATAAGCGTCGCAAGCCTCCTGGTCGATCTTCCCGTCAACCCGCGCAGGGAATCCCTGCTTACTTTCCCAGTTGTAAAATGACCGGCGACTCATGCCGCTATGCTCGGCGTACTGACTTACTGACATTAACATAACAACCTACCTCGCTGACGGAGTGTGAAGCCTTCACACCGACTGTGCACACAAAGTGTGAAGGGTTCACACTTTTTAGACTGAATGTGTAAATCAAACTGTGAATCAAAAATTACCGAAACTTCCCGCAATCCCTTGCCACCACTCACGATTAACAAACCCATAACAAAAAGTGACAAGTGTGAAAGTGTGAATCAAATTGAAAACTTGTAGCTAGGAAAACACTGCGGCGCGCAATGCCCGTGCCTTACAAAAGTCTCAGGAAGGACCCATTTTTGTAAGGCGACGGTGGAAGGCCGCATCAATAGTTCATGGGCGTAATGATTTTCCCATTATTTTCAACGTTGTACGTTTTCCGCTCGCCTTTATCGTTAATCATCGTTATTTCCAGTCTCAATGGTTGTTCTGCAAGAGCGTCCGTAAGGGAGCGGGTTATATTCTCGGTAATTACGTTAACATTACCGTCTCCGTCCTCAGGAGACAGTATGGAAGAGGATCGTCCTCCACCTCCGGCGCCAGAAATGATATCCCGACGCTGCTGCGTCAACCTTTCGGGGTTTCTCTGTCCAGACCACTGATCATCCATAATGGCTGACTGTATCGCCTTTTTCAGTTGCTCTTCAGTGTAGGGCTGTGAGCCCTGTTCGTGCTGAATCATTGAGGCCATCAGCGTCTTAAGAACTTCCGGGTTATGAAGGTCAAGCCGTTGATCGGCTCCATACCTGGTTCTTGAGGTCACATCGTCAATATATGCACGCGTGTTGTTTTCAGAACTCGGAGCATACGTATGAATAATTCCACCGGGAGTATTATTTCCACGATCGCCATAAAGCATCAGTTGGCGAGCCATAGCCGACAGACCATCATCATCGCTGGCAAATGTGGAAAATTTGCCCCTCTTCCCGGTTGAGTTAGGTGCAGCTTTCAGGTTTCCGGGGTTATGATTTCGAAATCCCGGTGTGTTTTTACTGGCCGGGCTATAGGGGATCTGACCGCGTACAGGAGCGGGTCGGGTAATAGCGTTGACATCCCTCAGTAGTTGCCGGGATCGATCCTGGTTATAAAAATACTGGTGATATTTCTTCCTTGCTTCATCGGTCATAACGCCAGCAGTTAGCTGGTTTTTTTCATTCCCATTAAGTCTTTTCTGGAATTCAGGATCTGCCAGCGCTCTGCGCATCAGCTCTGAGTCGTCGCCTTTGTTTTGTCCGGCAAACCGCCCCATGGAAATGTTGTCGAAATTATTCGCCAGCATATCCGTAAAGCCATTCACCATATCGGTAAGGCCATTGGTATCAATAGAGGCATAAACCTTACGTTCAAGCTTTGATTTGAATCCGTCCCAGGAAGCGCTCGCTTCCTTAACTGCAACATCGAAGCTTGTCAGTTGCTGGTTAAGGGCGGGATCCACCGTCAATCCTACCTTATCCGCTTTTGCCAGAAACCCTGCATACTTCGAGCCTTCGCGCAACAGTGTCAACATTTCAGGGGTTAACCCCATGGCATTAGCGAACGACTTCTGCTGGTCAGGACGAATTTTAGGGAAAATCCTTGCGATGGATTCAAGCGTCTTTAGCGTATTAACCGAACCATCTTTGTTTTTCTCAATTTGTGCGCCTATCTGCGCCATAGCAGACATGACAACAGCATTACCCGCACTGTTCGCCTCGTTGAGTGATTTAAAGATTCCCTCAATGGAAGAAGCAGCGCTTTCGCTATCGGCTCCCACAAGCTGAAGGGCACCTGAAAGGCGGGAAAAATCCTGAACGCTCATCGCAGTATTTTTCGCATGGGTGTCCAGGTCATAAGCGCCCCGAGCTGCCTCCTTGTAACTCTCGGCAAGTTTACCCGTTGCGTAAGCCACGCCACCGACGGCCCCAACAACTCCACCTGCCAGCCCCATTCCGGCAATTTTAGACGACATCTCCCCCACTATTTTTAATGGGGGGATCATGTCTCCGATAAACTGAACGTTATCGCGAGCCGTGCTGGCCATGATGTCCAGTCTGGAGTTATACCCATTCAGCCCATCAAGCGTCTCCTGTCCACCCAACTGTAACCCTTTCCGGGTCTTCTCCAGTTGAGGTTCAAGATTGCGAACAGCCTCGTCGATATGTGCTATTGCTTCGCTGACATGATCACCGGCAACCAGTTCAAAATCGAATGAATTACTCATGCTTCCTCCACCAGCGAATTAACGCTATTGGTGATGTCATCAAACGTAATGGGCTCTACAAACTTCTCCAGCGCCGACAGGGCAGCATTAAAACCTGCACGATAGCCGTTTGTGTCACCGTTAATCATGCTGTGCTGGAATGCCGCCATGTTCTGGTCTTCGGCATCAAGGAACTCCCAGCCAGGATAAATTTTCTCCATAGCCCGACGGGTAAAACGACTGAGCTGGCGAGCGCTGCCTTTTAGTCTGGCAATAGCCTGCTGATGTGAGATCCCTTCCGCGATAAGATGAAATGCCTGTATCGGATTTTGTTTTGCCTCTTTGCTCACCGCTATCAGATGAGCATCAGAATGGGCGCATTCAGGGAGTTCCTCTTCTTCAACCGATTGCTGAAGCTGGCGCATGCGCTGCATACGGCGCCCGGAAAAGCCATATGCCTGCGCATCAGATTGCGGCTTGTTGAGGTGCTGAAAGTTCATAACGCTCATCTCCGCAGCTCTCAGAGAGGAACCTGTGATTTAAGGCGTTCGGCTTCTCCTGCTGGCCCTTCAATCTTGCCATTCACGCGACGGGTATCTCCCGGCAGGCTCACACCAGATGCCCGGATACGATCGTTACGGCGTGCAGCAGCCTGCGCGACCTCTTCCCGGTACTCTTCGTCAGCCTTACGGCGAGCATTCACATTCTGAGGTGACATAGGGTCATAGTCGTTTTGCATCTTAGATGCCTTGCTGGCTAATGCTTTAATCTCGTCGTCTGTCAGAGGCTCTTCCATCTTCTTCAGCGCCTTCAGAGCGCTACTCTGGGCAGCAGAGTAACCATTTGCATCACGGTTCTGCGTTGAAAACGTTAGCGCCGATCGAGCTTTCTCTTCTTCATCCTGAAATTCCCAGGTCGGGTCGTTCTCTTCCATAAACTTTTGGGTAAACACAGAAAGCGCCATCGGCGACGATGCCAGCTGCAGCTTTATTTTCTTCGAAGAAAGCTCCGTTTCCTTCAACAAACGAACCGCCAGAACCGGGTTATTTTTTGCCTCCGGGGAAACCGCGACATTGTGGCCGCGACTGTGCTGCTTAGGTCTGGCGATCCGGGTGTCGTCACTGTCCAGTTTCAGTGGCACATTCCCGTTATCAGATTCACTCTTCGTTTTGGTTTTTCCTGAAAGATGCGAGAAATCGAACATGGATGGTTTTTCCTCAGAGAGTTGGGACTGTTTTTTCTTACCTTTCGTACCGAACGCTGTTAGCGCCCATGTGGGTAATTTCATTAACGGCATTGGTTTCTCCTTTCCGGGCGGTAGCGTTACTTCTTGCCCGTCTCATGCCGGTGGATGCCCTGGCGCAAAAGGTGACGCGCCAGCTCCTGAATGCTCGGGGCTGCGCCTACGGTAGAACGTCGGCATTCATCATCCCGCAGGCGCTGTAACCCTTCGAGAATAGGCTGATCGACAAGAATCGGCTTTTTGCTGGTTACTGCCATTTCCTGACCTCCTGATACTGGTTAAACATACAGACTTCTTCTGCATGCGCTTAACTTATGATCAATAAATTGAATCGTCAAGACAAATAATTTTAATCATGAAAATTACGGATTCCTTGAGAGGTACTGGATGAGTTACCGAATGGAGGGGGAAGTTAAGTAGCCTTCAAGGGAGCTGAAGAAAAGATGTGTGGAGATGAGGGCGAGTTGGGCCCTTTTCCTTGCCTGATGGACCACAAATCAGCCCTTATAGGCAGAACACATCATTCCTGCCATACATAGCCAGAACACGTCACTTCTGCCTATAAATAAGATATAGGCATGACGGGGATACTAGTGGGCACAGTGGGTGCAGACCTAGACTTGATAAAACATTTGTCTTATAAATCTACTGTCAAATCTAAGGGAGTCAGAGAATGATCCAGCCGAAAGTATTTATATCCTATAGTTGGTCCAGTAAAACTCATCAGCAACATATCAAGGATATAGCTGAACGATTGGCGGCTGATGGGGTTGAAACTGTCATAGATATCTATGATTTGAAAGAGGGGGATGATAAAAATTATTATATGGAACGTATGATTCAGGATAAAACTGTTACGCATGTTTTGGTGATTTGTGATAAGAAATATTCTGAAAAGGCCGACCTTAGAAAAGATGGTGTCGGTGTAGAGTCTATGATAATTTCGCAGGAAATATATTCATCTGTTTCTCAATCAAAGTTTATACCGTTGATATTTGAGTATAGAGAAAGTGGGGAGCCTTATACACCGATATTTCTGAAGTCTAGAATTTATATTGATTTCTCAACACCTGAAAAAGAAAATGATAATTGGGAACGACTAATTAGGTTACTTTATGGAAAGCCTGAGTTTACAAAACCGCCATTAGGTAAGCCGCCCGTTTATTTGCAGCAGGATTCATCAACTCCCACATATGAAATCCATGCTAAATTACAGACATTAAAATCAGCGATAGTAAACCAAAAGCAAAACATTAAAGAATGCAGAAGACAATTTATTGAGATATGTCGAAGTTATTGTGTGTCGTTACAGGTAGCAACGGAACCAACTGCGGATGATTTTGGAGCAGAAATATTACAAATTCATAGGGAGCTTATCCCGGTAAGGGATGCCATTACTGATTGGATTTTTCTTGAGGGAGATACTCAGAGCGAGGATTTCTCTAAAGCACTTCTACAATTTATGGAAGTACTGTTAGCGATTAGAAATCGGCCAAAGAATGTCAACTCATGGAATGATTTATGGCTCCTTTCTCATCGTGTTTTTGCTTACGAAACATTTTTATACATACTGGCGGCATTAATAAAAATTGAAGCATTTCAGCAGGTGTATATTTTACTACATACATCTTATCTTTTACCTGATCATCTAACTAGTCCAGGAATGGAATTTGCTAATTATAGTGAATTATTTGTAAGTTCTGACTTCCTTCAAAGTAAATTGGCACCTGAAAATTATCGTCTTCATTCACCTGTGGCAGAGTTGGTTAAACTAAGCGCAACTAGAGAAGATGTGTCCTTTGATGATTTGAAACAGGCTGATCTCGTTGCTCTTATGATATCCTTCGTTAATCCAGAGATTCATTGGTACCCACAATTATTATTGTATTCTGGGCATTATGATAAATATCCTCTTTTTACCAGAGCAATACAGCATAGAGGGTTCAAAAACATTGCGACTATAACTGGGATTAACGATAGTAAGCTATTGATTCAAAAACTGACTGAAGGTGATACTAAGAAAAATACTAATAACTGGCACCAGTTCAGTTTTAGTAGAAACTTCCTTGAGAAAATGAATGTCAGCCGTTTAGACAGCATTAATTAGAAGAATTAAAAGGCGCTTTTTTAAGCGCCTAATTCCTAATAATCAATGTCTAAGGTGTATTTTTAAAAACAGTTCCCTTCTTCACCTAGCCATTTATTCAACTCTTGTAAACGCTTTTGTAGCGGTATCAGTTTGTTGCGGACAAAGACGCGGCAGTCCTTTTCTACGTCACCAAAACCGCCAGTATTGTTGGGAATGATGCCCATCATCCGCGGCGGTACTCGGTGCGATAGGATCGCCTTTACTGTGTCTGGCCAGCGCATCAGCCTGTTTACCAAAGGCAATAACGCCCAGCCAGAAGGTTGCCTGCCCGTCCTCTGCGGCATTGCACGGCAGCGATACCGCCAGTCGGGCCATAGCCATGTTCGTACCTTTTCCCGTTGTCCGGGTCTCAGGGTCGGCCACCAACCAGCATAATCATTAAGCATCTCCAACAAGCTTATTGATTTTTGTGTAGTTATAAAGAAGTGTCGCTCTCCCTTCTGTAGCGAACGGATCGGGGGAATGCTTCTTATAATGAATACCTTCTACCCACCGCCCGCTACGGTAAGCTCTTATTTGCCGGGGGGTCATATACATCCTTGCTATAATTCCCGCTTCCATCATCCATTCATCATCTTGAGTAATATTGGCCATAATTAACCTCACTTCTTATTTTGACTGGTTAGCTCGCCGCGAACGGGCGGTTCCGCTGGTGGCTGAGTAGAGCAAATTGACTGGTGGGCTACCGACAAACTTGTCCAGCCACCAGCCGCCCATATGCTGATAATTGTGCTGTCATTTCCGGAGTCTCCACATTTAGAGACTCAACGGTTCGCTCTGTGCGTTATGTCAACGAACCGGGCCATAAATCCAGAGTTTCCACCAGTGACCGGATATACATTCCCGCCTGATCAATAGCTGCTGCCTGCATGAACCCCGCCACCAGCTCAGGGTGCGCACTGGCATAGCCATCGCCAAACTGTTTATCTATTACCTCTGCAGCCTCACGCATCCAGAGGGCTGCGCTTCCTGCTGATTTCTTCTCAACCATTCCGGCTTCCAGCATTTTTTCACCTCAGTTTTCTCTAATGAGATATAAAAATTAAAAGTTTCGAGTTTTTCTCTCTACCCTGTCTACCTGATTGCTGTCAGCCCAGTAATGGCGCGGGTTTCAGGCGGGTAGATAGCATTAATTTACTGCCTACCCTCTGTCTACCCAGAGGGGTTTTCTCTCTACCCATTGGGTAGACAAGGTAGATAGCAGGTAGACAGTAGGTAGATAGTAATTTTCATGCTATCTACCTAACTTAACCTACTGTTTTATATCACTTAATCATCCTTTCTCAACCATTGGGTAGATAGTAATGAGTTTTAAAAATTCTATTGTTCGTCCCTTGGCTGTTCAGAGCCGTATGCTCTGGGCATAAATTCATCAGCCAGCTCACTTATACCGACATTGGTCTGACGCCTCCCCTTAATCGTTCTGGTGAGATATTCCTGGCCATATTCCCGCGCTGCGGCTGTTATCGCCTTGCCAAAATTAGTGACCGCCAGCGGCTTAATACCGTGATATTCAGCAAAAGCCAGATAGAGGTGATAAAGATACTTCCTCGGCTCCAGCGCAGAATAATGACCACCACCCATCATCAGTCCTTTGGCCTCATCCATAAAAAACAGCGCTGCGCAAAGGTCTATGATCGGGTCTGTACCCCGTTTAACCTCCATCGCCTCATCAGAACGTTGCTGTTCACGCAAAAGCTGTTTCACTTCGTCCTGTTTCACGAAACGGGTTAACAGGTGGCGGATAATCACAGGTAGTTCCGACTCGATTTTTTCCACCAGCATTGGATCACGCTGATCCTCACTGACCACATCTGAAAAATTAAAAATCACCCGCCGTCTTGATATCCCGCCACCAATATCACTGAACCGCATGGCATCATTGTTAACCGCCAGAATGACAGCCGGTATACGCATCGAGTAGGGCTGTCTGTACTTCGGGTTGATTGATACCTTATCCCCGCCGGTTATCGCTTTCAGCCCTGCGCCATCGCCTACGTAGCGCGTCATATCCGGCATGACGATAAGCGAGTATCCCACCAGCAATTCACGTTCCTTGGGATTCTCCAGCGCTGACATGCTGGCCGACTGCGTATTGCCCTTACCCGCCAGCATGGTACAGATTTCAGCCATAACGCTTTTACCACTGCCGGCAGGGCCCGTTACTTCAAGAAACAACTGCCAGTCGTAGCGATTAGCCATCACCATATAAAGCGCGGCAAGCAGTCGTGACGCTTTTCTGTCATTTCTTGCGGTAGCATGCTGCAGCCAGCGCCAGAAGTTAGGCGCATGGGATTCAAGTGTCTCCCCCTGAGTCACCTTCCCGAATTCAACCTCACTGGCGACCAGTAACCAGTCCTCTCTCTGATGGGGACGGAATACCCCCTTCCGGGTATCAAAAACACCATTAGAGAAGCCAATCAGGTTACGTTCTGTGGCTCCCATCGGCGGCAGGCTCAACTTCATCGTATCGACCGCATTCTTCATGGCCGTCATGGAATATGGCGCATCAGCCTCAATAAATATTGCCGCCATCTGGCGGGCAAGCGCCTTATCGCTGATCGGCGTCCATATCACCCCGTTATAGTGGTGTACTGTGTCCGATTCCTGGTGAAGCGCCAGTAATCCACCATAGTGATCAAGAAGCACCTCCCCGCGCTGACTTGGGCCCATCTGGTTGAGTGAGGACGTGGCCGCATCAGTGACACGCTTCTTTTTCTCCGGCTTCGGTTGCGGGAATATCCGGTTAATCCGCTCTGCATCACAGAGAAGCTGTTTAACCTCATCGCCGATAACCTCTGCCACCAGCGCAATACGGTTTTCTTTTTGTCTGCTGGCATCGGTCAATACCAGACCCAAATCACATAATTCTTCGTAAGTTGGGCCACTACCGGCAACAAATTCACACAGACGACGCGCCAGAACACCATAAGGCGAAGTACTGTCACGGTGGCGTGCTACGGCAGCATCTGCCCCTTTCTTGTCGATGGCATGGCCATTGACCCAGGAATACACGCAGGAAAAGAGCGCGTCGGAAATTTCTTCTGGTTTGATTACGGTGTCTGTCACTTCGGGATCCCTCCACTCATCTGGAATTTGCCTAACAACGGATGATACCAGTATGCCGATCCGTATTTACGTTTAGCGCTACGTAACACCTGCCTGGCCACTTCTCTGAATTTCTCTTCCGGCGCAACAAAGCCACCCGCTTTTAACTTCACCATCATCACGCCGGTGTTTTTCGCCAGCTCTTCCGCCTTTTTGGTGGAAATACCGAACTCAGCGGCCAGAGTAGATACCGGCGCCATACCCGGGGGTATTTCTCCCCCCTGGCTGTCAGTCAGTGATTTAACCTGCTGCTCAAGGAACAGCACCTTTTCAGTCAGCAGGTCTATACGCCTTTCAAGCGATTCGTTTAACTCTGCCGGGTTATGCATGGCCTACCTCCGGCAATTCTTGATCAAGCATGAAGGAAGCAAGCTCACACGAAATGTCGTACGCAAGCTCGACCAGATGCTGTCTTTCGTGCTCCTGCAGCGAGTTCTCTGAAATCACCATAAGCAGAGTTGAAAGCTGTAAAGCTCGCGATTTCGCCTTCTTCGGGGTCAATATTTCGAGATTAGACATTGCGAGCCCCCTTCATTTGCTGAAGTGAGGCGTCAGCATTGCAGCCCATGACAGACCACAAAACAGAACTATCCCGATCCAACCAATGACAAGTGAGAGGACAATCGGAACGGATTTTTGCCGCGAATGTCAGAGAAAAATCGCCACTAAGCTGTGAACGGGCTTCATCTTCGGTATTAGCCTGAGTACGCAGAACGACAGGGAGCGCTTTAGCATCGGCGTAAGTTGCCAGAAAAAGCCAGGTAAAGTTTTTAGGCTGAGGGTTATGCATTTTCCACCTCCTCACGTGATGCTTCTTCACCAAGAAAACTACCTACATCGCCGATCAACTCTTTAACCATCACGATCAGCGCGTCAATTTCGCTATCTTCCATGTGTACAGCCGATTTTTCCTGCATCAGAGCGAGAATGATTTCTGCCTGATATGCTTTATCAGCAAACTGTCGGACGGTTAGCTCACTCATGGTGCACCTCTACAATCTGGAGCCCTGTCAGGCGGCAACATTCAATAAAGCTATCGACGGAACCAACGAACTCATCTGGTCTTAACGGAAACCCGCCAACAGCTATGCCTTTTTCGACATTCACAAGCACTTTGCCTGTGAAGTTTTGAGGGGCAGGTAGAGATAAATGAACGACAAGCATTTTTGTTGATTTACGCATGATTGACCCCCTCCAGCTTTAACAACAGGCTGTTGTACCTGCGTTCAGTACATCGGGTTGCACGGTTCAGCTCATTGATGAGCGTCCAGAATCTGGCGCCGGCACTGGGATTGGCTTCCCGCAAGCGAGCATCAAGATGGAGCTCCCATAACTCCTGCAATTCCGCCGCAAGAAGCACCGCAGCGGCCGCATCACCACTGGACTGCAATGACGTATTACCGGATAAAACAGGCAGGGTTGTGTTGTGGTGTGGCTCGGCATTCACCTCCTCAACTACAGCGCTAATACTCATGGTTGTGGTCTTGCCGTCAGGCGAACAAACATAGCCGATCTTCTCCGCTGCCTTCTCGGCGTTCCGGCGAGTCTTATAGCGCTTAGGCTCAGTACGGGTGGTGACGATGCCTGTTACGTGGTTGGTGTGGGTCACGATGATTTTAAACATGGCGCACCTCCATAACCTGAAAGGCATGAAACGGGAGGCGGGCGGCAAAAATAAGGCTTGCTCCCGGCATAGCGTCGCGGGCTTCCTGTTCGCTGGATGCGTTGACATAGATCACCAACGGTTTGGCGGCAGGGAAATGCTCAGAAGTAGAAAGAAAACGCCATGTAAATTTAGGGTGAGTTTGGGTATGCTGTGATCCAGCCATAACTGTTACCTCGACTAACGGTTTGGTTAGAGGCCCGTTGGTGTTGGTAGCACCGGCGGGCTTCGTTATTTTTAGTTGCTTTACATTCAGATGGTAGTTACCATCTAGGTTAACCTTACACCAGTGGTAACTACCAATGCAACCATCCAAAACAAAAAAAAACTTTGATCGCTCAGGCAGCACAATGAAACACATTCGATTTGAAGATGATTTATTAGAACAGATCAGCGCTGCTGCCGGAAAAGGCCAATTTAGTTCATGGGTTAAAGAAGCCTGCCGGGAAAAACTACAACAGGGCGGTATCGAGCCAAAAGGCTGAACAGAAGCAACTAACACACATGCATCGGAGAGTGGAAAAACTATGGAATACAAATTTTTAGCACTCAGCAGCAATAAAACAGATCGATATGAAGTAGTAGTTTTTGAGACTGAAGGACAAATAGGAATTACATGCGATTGCCCGGCAACAGTGCTTTGTAAGCATGCCTCAGCACTAATAATTGGCAGTCCAGATTCAATTTTCCCGCCAGACCTCAATGATGCAAAAGAGTTGCAATTAGCCATCTCGGCAATAAATCTACACGGGATTCCCGAAAAATATAATGCATTAAATTCGGAACTTGATGAACTTAAAAAAGAATTCAAGAAGCGAGAAAAAAACATAAAAAGCAGAATGTATAACCTCTGCATTCCAAAATCCTGAATAAAAACAGCGGTCGCAGAATTGCGCTGGCTCATTCTTTGACCATCAGCATTAACCCTGGTATGCTTAATCTGTTTCGGTTTTTCGTAGTGACATTGGCAGCTCTGCAAAGCTGCCTTTGTTTTATCCGCGATCATGCTGTTCCTCCCACTCTTTTAACCAGCCAACGTTGCGCCAGTTCAGTGAGTTTCGTCTTGCGGGTTGCCGTACTGGTATCCAGATCCAGCAGAGCGCAGTTACGGCTTTCCAGATAGGCCAGTAGCGCCAGTTGTTCAGTGTTCATGTGGTCGCGCACCTGCTTTACCGGGATTTCTTTCTGCTTCGCCCATGCTCGCGGGTGCATACCCAGCGCAAGGCTATTGAGGAAGGTGCATTCATTGCTGTAGGCAAAGCCGTGCTGCTTATCTCCAGTGCGTTCGATATAGCCCTTCATCGCCTCGGCCATGCTTTTGTGATCTTCGCAAGCTGCTACACGATTTTTACGCCATGTCAGCAACGCAGCCTCATGCTCCTCGGGCGCCACACTGCGAAGGCGTTCTTCACAGTCGATGAAATACTGGCGCGCCATCTTGCCTTGCGCATTGCGCTCAACCATCGAAAGCTCTTTACCCATATTCAGAGAGAGAATGTAATCGTGCTCAATGCGTTGACGAGATTTTGAGCTCCCCCGTTTCGGGGAGGTCAAATCTTCGACAATCACATAATCGACGCCTTCAACAAATTCGTATTGGGTAATGCGGGCTTTGATCCAGGTGGTGAAATCTCGGCCTACCTCCAAAAAAGAGTGAAGTTTTCGCCCACGAACTGACTGGATTTCTTTCCCGCCAATATTGCTAAGCGTTACAGGGATTCGCGCCGCAAAGTTATTGCCGGAATTATCCTTCTTGCTGGCTTCAGGGTGAGTCTGGCCGCTGCCAGTTAAGGCAGTTAATTTTTTCCGAGTCATTTCTATCGCTCCAAAAAGTTGTTATTCAGAGCCGCCGCGACAGCGTTAGGTATGCTGCAATATTTTTAACGCAACGCCACGCAACAAAATTTCTTTTCGCTGATCAGACGAAGTTGCGTGTGGTTGCATTGGTTTTCTGTTAGGCCGATTTTAGGCTGTAGGGGTTATTGACCTCAGGTACAGCAGCTGGAGTGAAACTCGTCTCTGGTGCCCATGCTGATGCGAGAGTTTTGCCTTTCTTCAGAGTGGGATTTCGTATACGAGGTACGTTTTCTTTGTGCCATATTCTCCCCCCCCCTATTACGCAGACTGGCGAACCGATGCCAGATACGTATCAAGATCTGATTGCAGGTAGATAGTTTTTTTGCGGCCTACTTTGTAGAAGGGGATTTTTACCCGGCCTGTACTGTGCCAGTTAGCCATAGTGCGCGGAGCAACCCCAATGTATGCGGCAGCTTCCGGGCGGGTAAGTTTTTTGTCTTGCATGGTGTTGGTAGTCATGATGCCTCACCGTGGTTAATGGGTAACAACGGTGAGGATTATTGGTATCTCGGGCTAGATTTTGGGTGAATTCACTTAGGTAAGAAGTGAATTCACTTTCTCCCCAAGTAACGCGCCCAAGTATTTTTATCTGGAAGATTCAACTCAATTCCTTTAGCTGCTGCAATTGCTTCTAAAATTGAAGCTATTTTACTTATACTTTCACCTTCCAAATCAACATCATCAAATTCTGGAATCATTTTCAATAATGCAGGAATTACTTCTCCCTTTCTATTCGCTGTTCGGGGATGTTCTCCAGACTGAGTACTTTTAAAATAATCGATGGATAATTGATGGAATTTATGCAGGCTATCTCTTTCTATATATAAAAACTTTGAATCAACAACTAACGGTGCATCGCCAAAATCTATTTCACCTATATCACCATCAATATCTAAACTCTCGTCTTTAACACTGTAGATGATTATATCCACATCATCAAATTGAGCCTCTGAAAAATTGCCATGGAGAATTTTATAGGTGCCACTCAAACTATGATTCTCATCATATCTATGGTGTTTTATATACACACAAAGTTCCAATGCACAAACAGCCTCAAAATGATACAAGTCCCTTACAGTGACTCCTAACTTTTCCGCAACCTCATGAATTGGATAATATAATTTATCCGGCACGTTAAATTTTTCCATGATTTATGTTCCTAATTTCAATATTAAGAATATCAAAAAGAATCCTGCGTTTTTCTTCATCGGTCATTGCCCCCATAACGGCCAGCAACTGGCTATCTAACCCACCAGTTTTTTCAATTAACCCAGCATGCTCCAGTATTGCCCGCTCGACTTTCTGCGCTGGTTCCATCAACTCATCGGCGGAATAGTGCAAGTAGCCCTGTGTGACGTCAGCACTACGGAAAGTGCGGTGGTTCATTAGGCGTTTAAGAATGTATGAACCAACGCCTACCAACTCCGCCACACTGCCGAAAGTACGCCTAGCATCATGACAGGTGAAACCAATGGCGCTCTCTGTACCGCCCTGCGTGGTAGCTTCGCTTATCTGGCCTATCACCCTTCGGGGATCCGTAACTATTCCGCCTTTCTCCGCCGGAAATACATACGGGTTATTATCACGACGTAATTCTTTTCGGCGTTGGAAGATAGCCAACAGTGTATCGGTAATCGGAAGTTCAAGCGGGTCTCCGTTCTTCGTCTGGTCAATCCAGAAGTAACGGCCGGACATATTCACCCTGACCCACTCCAGCCCGAACACCTCCGCACGGCGCAAGCCCGTAAATAAAGCCACATCCAGCGCATCGCAGACCGATACGGCAAAATCATCCCTGATACTGGCTCCATGTTGCCGAACGGCATCAACAGAGGCCAGCCAACGGGAAAGCTCATTATTGCGGATACGGGATGTTTTACGCGCTGTGCCGTGCCATTTTCGTTTGGTGCTCAGTACCATCGTGGGCGGATCAGGTAACAGACGGTTGCCATCGTTGTCGCGATAATGATCATGCGAATACCGGTAGACCGCACGCAAAACCCGCGCCCATAAATCAGCCTGGGCTTTACTGCCTGCTGCTACTCCAGCACGCTGCGGTTTATCGCCAAACCATATACCGCCATCAGTAATGGCTTTATGCCTAACTTCAACTCTCTCACGGTCAATGGCCGCCAGCGGTGTTTTAAGCCAGTCTCCAGAGAAGTTAGTCAGCACGCCCTTATACTGCTCTATAGTTGTCGGCTTGATACGCCCAGCGCGGGATTTGATGTACTCCGCTAGCGCTTCAGCCAGGGTGATGGATTTGTTTTTATCTTCCCGCCGCTGGTCGTTTGGATTCCTGCGGGTCGTCGCCACCTCACCGAGGATGCGTGAGGCCATGTCACGGGCCTGGTCTACAGTGAGATCGGGAAACTTACCCAAAGTGACACGGATGAATTTGCCTTCCCGGTACCGGGTAACACAAAATGATTTCGACCCTGTAGGGGTAACTCGCAGGCGTAGACCGGGCAAAACACTGTCAGCAAACTCAAGCCTTTTCCCTGAATCAGAAGCGATCGCAATGATGGCAGCTTTGGTGAACTTGATGGTTTCCAATCTTCCCTCTCGCAATCCCGGGGATATGCCGGGGATATTTCAGATAGGTAATATTGGGTAATATTAGTGCATTATGGCGGGGTATGCATACGATTAAATACCTGTTTTTCAACGAAAATGAATAATGGTTATAAATCAATCCTATAACTCATAATCGCTTGGTCGTTGGTTCAAACCCAACAGGGGCCACCAAATTTTAGCAGTAAATACATACAGTTAGGCCACTCGAAAGAGTGGCTTTTTTGTTTCTAAATTTTAGAACAGCGATAAAATGGCAACATAAGCCGTTGAGCAATGCGCGTGGTCAGCATTTTCTTGCCATTCCGCTAAGAGGATAAAAAAATCCGTTATCGCGAAAAGGAAAATTTACGCTTACGCTAAAATAGACAGTGCTCTATCCTGGCAAAAGTTTGCGCAGGCCATCTGCGTTGTCCACCTCCCGAAGCCAGTCCATCATTGCCGCGTTCCTGTTTACTCTGTCTTACTACGCAAGGTCGGCATAAAACACCTTTCATTCCCGCAACGCTGGAATTCATACTGCTCACGATAACTTTAACAATTCAGGCCAATTTCCGAAAAATACCCCTTCCCTGTACCAGCTGATCAAAATCAACGCCACCCTCCCGTCGCTCATATATACAACCCGCTGACTCACACAAAAGGATGAAAATATGAAAATACGGGATATATCAGTCAGTACCTGTCTGGCACTGTTATTAACGGGTTGCGTAGCTAAACCACCGATGGCGACGGAAAGCGAAATGAAAGAAGCCGCCGCTTTTGCCTTTAATGTCGATGTTTCGCAGGTGACCATTTCCGATGCGAAGCAGCAGGATGTGAAAACCAACTTTGTGGCGACCATCGGCAACACCCGCCATCGCTGCTATGTGACTAAAGCCGCCGAGCCGAAACTGTATGGACTGATCCCGCTGGGCGGCAGTAGCACCGTCTCGGATGCCATCTGTGCCGGCGCCAACCCGACGCCAGCGAGCAAAACCTGCGACGCCCTGTCGAAAAAAGCGGGCCGCTGCTGATCTTCGGCGCAGAAATTGGCCGCTAACTGCACGTTTAGTCACTTTTTCTGCCGCTTTACCGCGGTCGCTTAGTTCAGCGACCGCACCTGCTGATAAGAATTGAGCCGTTCCCGCAGCGAAGTCAGCCAGGCATCTGGCTCCTGACGGCAGATTTCGGTGAGGATCGGCGTCAGCACCAGCTCGGCTTCATGGAAGTCGGTCCACTCCGGCGGCTGCAGGGAAAAAGGATCGTTCATCAGCCAGATCACCATCGGCGTCCAGGTGCGCGGATCCAGCTGCAGATAATCCTGACAGCGCATCATATCGCGCGTCCGCGCCTCAGTGGTCGTCACGTCCTTTCCCACCGCGGCGTTACTTATTGCCAGGACGATTATTCCTGCCATCAGACGTTTCCAAGCCCATTTTCGCCAGAGGGAGCGCTTTACTTTTACCATTGTTATTATTTTACCTGCCAGTTGTCACCGGATGGTATTCCCGGCAACTCACCTTAAAAAGCGCAGATTAATCGTTTGCATTTTTTTTAACAGCAGACAGCGCTGAAGCAAGCGAACGCCTTTTCCTACAGCTGTCATCCCGATATGCAAATATATTCGGCAGGCACACATCCACAATATTTTCCCGGCCGAAAACGATTTGTGTTACAATTGCGCCTTATTACGGCACCGATAAAAATAACCCCCGCCGCACCTGCATCAGGCATCGCCCTCTTTTTTCATATCAGGATTTACGCCCCCATGAATGCGATAATCATTGACGATCATCCATTGGCACGTATCGCCATTCGCAACCTTCTCGACAGCAACGGCATTACCGTCGCAGCGGAGCTCGACAGCGGCGCCCATGCGGTACAGACCGCCGAAACCATGCAGCCTGACCTGCTGATCGTCGACGTTGATATTCCGGAACTCAGCGGCATAGACGTTCTGGAGCAGCTGCGAAAACGCCGCTACCGGGGAAAAATCATCGTCATTTCCGCCAAGAATGAACTGTTTTACGGCAAACGTAGCGCCGACTGCGGGGCCAATGGTTTTGTGAGTAAAAAAGAGGGAATGAATAATATCCTCGCCGCGATCGACGCGGCCAATAATGGCTACAGCTATTTCCCTTTTTCACTGGAGCGCTTCTGCACCCACGGCATCACCGATCAGGACCGACTGGATACGCTGTCAACGCAGGAGATGAAGGTCTTCCGCTATATTCTCAGCGGCATCGACTACACCACCATCGGCAGCAAAATGAATATCAGCAATAAGACGGTAAGCACCTATAAGGTCCGTCTGATGGATAAATTAGGCTGCAGCTCCCTGCTTGAGCTTTATGACTTTGCGCAACGCAATAAAATAGGGTGATGGCATGGTCGTTCGTCTTATTTTATCCCTGATTGTCGGGCTGGCGCTGAGTCTCTCTCCCACCGCGTTTGCCATGAGGCAACTGGAGCTGAAAAGCCATGCCCACATTGCGGCGATCGATATTCCGCTCAACGATAAGGCAAAGGCCTGGCTGGCCGCCCAGCCAACGCTGATCGTCGGCACCTGGCTCCCTGAGATGACGCCCGTCGTCTACGACAGCGACGAAGAAAGCTATCAGGGGATTAACGCCGACTATCTGGCGCTGATGGCGCACAGCCTCGGGCTAAAGGTGGTTATCCGCCAATATGACACCGAGCAGCAGGCGCTGGCCGCCCTGGCCGACCGCCAGGTCGATACCCTGCTCACTCAGGTGGCGCACCGGGATGCGCTCGCCCCGGGCCTGGTTCAATCCGCACCGCTGATCAAAACCTGGCCGACGCTGGTCACCTCGCTAAAATCCCCCCTGCCGCCGCTAACCACCGACCGCCGCGTCAAGCTAGCCTGCACCCGCGATTGCGCCTTTTTCGATATTATTCAACAGGCGTTTCCCAACGCCAAAATCACCCTTTATGATAGCGACTATCAGGCCCTCGCCTCGGTGGTCAGCGGCGAGAATCAGTATTTCATCGGCAACAACATCACCACCGGCCACTGCATCTCGAAATATTTCTCGCAATCGCTGGTCATCACGCACTATTTTCGTCAGCAGGAGCAGCACAACCGCTTTGTCACCCGTGAAGATCGACCGGCGCTGCACCAGCTCCTTGACCGTTTTATCCACGCCATCGACAGCGATACCGCGATGCGGATCATGCAAAACTGGCTCAACCGCGGCGATCTGTCGTTTCTTAATACCCCGTTGCCTTTTACCGCTGAGGAGCAGCGCTGGCTGCGGAAGCATCGTCACATCCGTCTGCTGGTTAACCCCTACTTTCCACCTTTTACCCTGGTGGATGACGAAGATGAGCTGCGCGGCATCATGGCCGATATGCTGAATATTTTCTCACTACAGACCGGGCTGCAGTTTGACCCTATTCTGGTGCGCAATCGTCAGGATCTGGCAAAGCGCATGGAAAAAGAAGACTGGGCGATCATGCCCGCCGCGACCCTGACCCAGCAGCCGCAGGCCTACGTCACCCTCAGCGAGCCGCTCATTAACGTGGCCTTTGTGCTGGTCGCCCGCGGCAGCGCGCCCGACCCGCATCTGCTGACGCGCCCGGCACGGATCGCCCTGCCGGTGGGGCCGATCGCCGCCCACGACCTGAAAGCGCGCTTTCCGCAGGTTAACTGGGTGGAGACGGATAACGTTGGTGTCGCCATGAAGATGGTGGAGGAAGGCGAGGTGGATGCCGCCGTGGCCTCGGAGCTTTCCGCCCGCTATATGATCGATCACTACTATCCGCAAGATCTTCACTACACCCGCATCGATGGACTCCCGGTCGCCGCCATTCGGCTGGCGATCCCACGCGATGAACCGGTGCTGGCCGCCGTGCTCAACAAAGCGCTGCAGGCCATTCCGCCGCGGGACATTCTGCAGATGACCGAGAAGTGGTCGAAAATCTCCAGCCAGCAAATAGAGAACTGGAGCCAGTACAGCCGCCAGTTTTACCAGCTGATCGCCTTCGCGCTGGTGCTGATCGCCATCAGCCTCGGCTGGGGACTCTCCCTGTGCCGGGAAGTACGCAAACGCAAAGACTCTCAGCAGCGGCTGGAAGAGGAGCTGGCGCAGAAGGAAGCCCTCTCCTGCGCGCTGGAGCGGGAAAAAGACAAAGCGATTCAAGCGACAAAAGCCAAGAGTCGCTTTCTGGCCAGCATGAGCCACGAGCTGCGCACGCCGGTGAGCGCCATCGTCGGCTTTCTGGAACTGCTGGCGAAACCGGAGCTGAACGTCGGTCAGCGTAAAGAGGCAATCGAGCTGGCGGGGTCGACGGCGCAAACCCTGCTGGGACTTATCGGCAATATTCTCGATATCGACAAGATTGAGTCGGGAAAATACCAGATCACCCCACAGTGGAGCGATGTGGCGCAGGTGGTGTCGCAGCAGTGCCACACCTTCGGCGCGCTGGCGCAGCAGAAGGGGATCGCGCTGCATAGCCATCTCCCTCTGCAGGAGGGGATCGCGCTGTGGGTCGACCCTCAGGCGCTGCGGCAAATTCTCAATAATCTCATCGGCAATGCGCTGAAGTTTACCGCCGAGGGCGCGATTCAGATCTCCTGCCGGCTGGCGCAGGCGGATGAGAAACAGGGAGAGCTGACCCTCATCGTTAGCGACAGCGGCTGCGGGATCAGTGAAGCTGAGCAGGCCACCCTCTTTCATCGCTATGCCCAGGCGCGCCAGGGACGCCAGCAGACCGGCTCCGGGCTGGGGCTGGTCATTTGCCAGGAGCTGGTTACGCTGATGCAGGGCCGGCTGGAGATGGTCAGCCGTCCGGGCGTGGGGACCACTTTCACCATCACGCTGCCGGTCAGGGTGAGTCGCTGCGCGATTCACGCGCCACAGGCGTTGCCCGCCAGGCCGCAGGCCCTGCCCGGGCTGTCGATATTGATAGCGGACGACCACCCCACCAACCGGCTGTTGCTCAAACGCCAGCTCAACACTATCGGCTACAGTGTCGATGAAGCCTGCGACGGTGAAGAAGCGGAGAATAAGCTCGCCGGCAAACATTATGATCTGCTGATCACGGACCTCAATATGCCGAAGAAAGATGGCCTGGCGCTGGCGGCGTCGTTACGCCGACGCTACCCGAGCCTGGTGATTTGGGGAGTGACCGCCAGTGCGCTGCCGCAGTCGCGGGAGGCATGTCTGGCCAGCGGCATGAATATGTGTCTGTTTAAGCCAGTGTCGGTTCAGACGCTGAGCCATGAGCTCAGCCGCTTAGCGGTGGGCCACGCATCACCTAACGCCGCCCGGCATCTGAAGCTCAGCGTGCTGACCGAAAATACGGGGGGAGACCAGGCGCTGATGGCTGAGATGCTGGAGACGTTCCGCGATGCGTCGGCCACAGATTTACAGGCCGCCGGACAGGCTATCGCCCGGCATGAACCGCAGACCTTTCTGCGGGCGCTGCACCGTCTGCACGGTTCAGCACAAATCCTGGGGATTACTGCGCTACAACAACTGTGCTCCCCTTTTGAGGCTAAGCGGCCTGATTCGCTGACGCCGGCAAGCTGTCTGGAGGTGGTACAGCGCATCACCGGCGTCATGCGCGAGATCGATGGCGAAATCGACGCCCTCATCGGCCGCTAGCCGTTCCGGTCGGGCAGTCCGCTGCCCGACCGTTAAGGGGACATCCTTGTCAGTCTCTTCCTCTGCGCTCTCTCAGGGTGGAACAGGTATCAGTTACCCGCCACCAGCATCTCGCTGTCCACCACGATGCCCTCTTCAGCGCCTTTCAGCACCAGATTCGCTTCGTAATACTTCCCGGCTTTCAGCAGTTTTTGCGCCTGCGCCACCGCCTTACGGGTCTGGTTAAGCGGCATCAGATACTGGTTCTCAATCACGCCAATACCGGCCAGGCGCAGGGTATCGATAGCCCCTTTCTGATCGCCTTTCGCCAGTTTTTCGTTGGCAGATTTAATGGCACTCTCTTTTTCCGGGGTGGCCACATAGTCTTCAGACAAGGCGATGGTCGCATTGATCACCACATAGCGATCGGCGATCATTTTGGCTGTCGCGTCGGTTTTCACGAACTTCGCCCAGCTGGCGTCATCGGCGGCCAGCAGCGCGGCGGCGTCGTCTGTCAGTTTTTTGGCGCTCTCCGGCTGGCCGTGAAACAGCGCCAGACGGGCGAACTGGACGTCGCGCATCGCGTTCGCGCCCTGAACCGCCACCTGTAACACATCGGCGGCTTCTTTCTGCACCTGCGCTGTGGCTGCCGCGGCAGGCGCTGCCGTCGCGTTATCTGCTGCCCACACCGGAGAGGTACCCATCATGGTTGCCAGCAGGCTCGCCAGAATGACTTTTTTCATCGTTAACTCCTGATTAAAATCGGTAAGCATCACCAAACGCAGCCAGCTTAAAAAATATCGTAGTTATTGAGAATCAGAGCCCGGAATCGATATTGCGGGCCTTGTCTGACAGCTGTCAGACAAGGCGTATAAAGTGACCTCAGCACTCTTATTTACGCCTGGCGATGGCACGTCCTACTATTTTCCTCAGACCTTTCTTTTGGCCCGCTGAATATATCATAACGTATTTTATTCAGCGTCAGGCCGCCAACCGGATCTGCGGAGCAATTATGTTTATGTTTAGCAATTACACCTTAAATGCGTTTAGCCCACGCGTCTTCATTCGATATAAACGGCATGCCGGCATGATGGCCGCCCTGCTGTTTATCTGCGGAGCCTGTTGTCTGGCCTGGCCATTGGTCGCCGGCTGGTATCTCGCCACGGTGACCGGCATGTTGTTCATGATCTGCGGCTTCTATTCGCTATACAGCCTGATTGTTTTCCGTCAGCAGCACTGGAAATCACGCCTGGTGGCACTGATCTTCGCCATCGCCTGGATCGTGCTCGGCCTGAGTTTTGTCGTTAATCCCCTCAACGGCATGAGCAGTCTGGCCTTTTTATTCGGCTTTTTATTTGTTCTCGGCGGTATTTCCCGCATCGTCAGCGGATGTAAAACCCGAAAACAAAGCGGCGCTGGCTGGAATATTTTTATCGGTCTGCTGGATTTAATTATCGCCTGCCTGTGGCTGGCAATGAACCCGCAGCAAAGCTGGTTATTTATTACCGCATTTATCGGCGTTGAAATGATATTTAGCGCCATCGGCTTTCTGGTCCTGAGAAATAAGATGAAGCATGCTCGGGCTTAAGCCGTATTTTATGACTGGAGAAGAAAATGAATTTACCTAAAGCACTCGTATTGACCGTGGCGGCGACCACATTCTGTCTGATGACCAGCCCGGCATTCGCGGTACAGGAAACCACACCGCAGAATATGACCTGTCAGGAATTTATGGATATGAACCCGAAAAGCATGACCCCGGTGGCCTTCTGGGTAGTGAATCGCAACACCGACTTCAGCGGCGGGGACTATGTCGACTGGCATGAAGTCGAGACCGTCTCGGTGCCGAAAATGCTGCAGCAGTGCCACAAGAACCCCGCCGCTAAACTCGGCGACCTCAACTCGGTTATTAAAAAATAAGCCTTCCCCCGGCGCTCGCCGGGGAAAGTTAACCTCGTTACCCGCCGTTATGCGGCGGGCCCCGTCACACTCATCGCTAGCGCATTCGCACGGCAGAGGATGGCCAATTTGGCCCACTGCGCGACGCGCTCAAACGCTACAGCAATCGTCTGTCGGACGCCCTGTTCTCCATGGCGCGTATCGAGAAGACTAGGCCTGATGCTTGCGCTTGAACTGGCTGGCGTCGATATCGTACTGCTTCATTTTGCGCCACAGGGTGGTGCGGCCAATATTCAGCAGTTGCGACATCTCCTGCACCCGCCCGCTGGTCACCCGGGCAGCGTGAATGATGGCCTCTTTTTCGATGGCGCTAAAGGTCAGGCTGGCCGGCAGCAGCGATGAGCCGCTATCGACCCCCGGCCGATCGGAAAAGAGATATTCCGGCAGGTTGCTTAGCCGAATGTGGCCGTTGCCGCTGCTGATGGCAATGTTCTCTATCACGCTGTTAAGCTCAAAATCATTTCCCGGCCACGAGTAGGCCACCAGTTGGGCCAGCGCGTCATCGTCCACTTTCAGCCGCGAAGAGAAACGCTTCTCCAGGCTCTTCAGCCGGTTATGCACCAGCGACGGGATGCTGTTGCGCCGGGCGCGCAGCGGGGGGATGACAATCTCGAAGGAGTGCAGCGCATAGTACAGCTGGCGGCTAAAGCGGTTCTGTTCCACCAGGTTGGCCAGATCGACGGTGGTGGTGGCGATCACCTTCACATCCACCGGGATCAGGCGGCGGGCGTCGAGGCGGGTAAGCACTCCCTGCTTAATCACCTGCAGCAGGGCCGACTGCAGCTCCGGCGCCAGATACTCAATTTTTTCCAGAAACAGGGTGCCGCCATTGGCCAGCTCAAGGCGGCTCAGGCGGCCATTTTCATCGTCAGTGGGGGCGCTGCCCATAAAGTCCTGGCCCAGCACGCTGTCGGCATACAGCTGGCAGTTGACGGCGATATAGGGGCCGCCCGCCCGCTCGCTTTCATTGTGGATGGCCTGGCTCAGCAGCTCTTTCCCCACCCCTTCTTCACCGCACAGCAGCACCGGGAAGCCGCCGCGCGCCGCCTGGCGGCCAAAGTGGATCAGCCGCCGGGTTTCCGGATCGTCGGCTGACATCTGCTCAAAGGTGTGGCTGACTTTGCCCAGCTGGCTGGTCATCAGCTGCCGCATCTGCTCCACCGGGTGCAGCAGCAGAATAAAGCTGTTGCCTTGCGCCTCGACGATCGGTTTTAAGGTGATCACCGCGTCGATAAACTGGTGCTGGCTTTCAAAGGTAACTTCAACGTGATTCAGGCCGCGGGCGTGTTTGATGGCCCGGCGCAGCAGCGCCGGAAGGGTCACCAGATCGGCGATATTTTTCCCCTGGCTGGCCTGGGCATCAAGATGCAGCAGTCTCGCCGCCTGAACATTGAGAAATTGCAGCACCCCCTGTTCGTTCCACGCCATCACCCCGTCGTCCATGCTCTCCAGCAGGCCGTACATCTGATTAAGGTGGCGGTTGGATTCCGCCAGCAGGCTGTCGGTGAGCAGGGAATTGCCCACCTCGCGGGCGATGGCCAGCGTCAGGGAAAGGTCGGCGCTGGACTGGTGCTCCACCAGACAGCAAAGCGAGATAGAGCCGAACAGGCGCCCGTGGTTATCGAACACTGGCGTCGAACAAAAGCTCCATGGCTGCAGGGCCTGCTTAAAATGCTGATCGCCGGCGGTGTTGATCGGCTGCCCCTGCATCGCGGCCAGCGACAGCGCGCAGGTGCCGATAATGCTCTCCGCGCAGTAGCTGCCGTCGCGAAATCCCAGGTCAGCCAACTGCGCCAGCGTTTGCGGTTCGCCGCAGCGGCTCAGGATGCAGGCGGTCTCATCAAGAATAAACAGCGCGCAGGGGCGACCGTCCATAAACTCCCAGGCGTCCTCCAGCGCCGCCTGACCGATGGTCAGCAGCGCGGTTTTACGCCGACAGATAGAGTCAAAAGTCAGGCCCTGGGCCTGGTGCGGCGTTTGCCAGGTTTCACGCTGCATAAACTTGCTGCAGCGATGCCATGACTGGGCGATGACGGCAGAGACCGCCTTCCCGGTATCCTGAGTCTGAACAGTCATACTGTTTTCCGCGTTTTACCATAGAGAACCCCTCCGGCAGCCACTGCCAGAGGGGAGAAAGAAAAACCGCTGACCGGCGCCAGCGGTTTAGCCACCGCGAATTAACGCGCCAGCCACTGCTGGCCTAACAGATCGGCGGTGAGGATAGCGGCGTGCACGCTTTCCGGGGTCACCGCGAACGGCATATTGTGGATGGTCTCCCCTTCCGCGCAGGTGGCTTTCGCCACCGCGGCGATTTTCGCGTCGATCCCCTCTTTGACGCCCATCTGCGCGAGGGTCACCGGCAGGCCGACGCGCTGGCAGAAGCCCAGCACGGTTTCAATCTCTTCCATCGGGCTGTTCTGCAGCACCAGCTGCGCCAGGGTGCCGAAGGCCACTTTCTCGCCGTGATACAGGTGGTGACACTCTTCCAGAATGGTGAAACCGTTGTGGATCGCGTGGGCGGCAGCCAGGCCGCTACTTTCAAAGCCAATGCCGCTGAGGTAGGTGTTTGCCTCGATGATGCGCTCCAGCGCTTCGGTCACCACCCCGGCCTGCGCCGCCAGACGGGCCTTTTCGCCCTCCGCCAGCAGCGTATCATAGCACAGGCGGGCCAGGCTCAGCGCCGCCTCGGTGGACTGTCCCCCGGCCATGCTGGTGGCGCGCGCATCGTAGCAGGCTTTAGCCTCGAACCAGGTGGAGAGCGCATCGCCCATGCCGGAGACCAGCAGGCGTACCGGCGCTTTGGCGATAATCGCCGTGTCCATCACCACCATATCCGGGTTTTTCGGATAGATCAGATACTCTTCAAACTCGCCCGCTTCGGTGTAGATCACCGACAGCGCGCTGGTCGGCGCATCGGTCGAAGCGATGGTCGGGATCACCACCACCGGCAGCTTCTGGTAGTACCCGATCGCCTTCGCGGTATCGAGGGTCTTACCGCCGCCGATGCCGACCACGCCGCGGCATCCCTGTTTTTGCAAAATCGCCATCAGGCGGTTAATTTCCGCATGGCTGCATTCGCCGTTAAACCGTTCCGCATGGCAGCGAATATCGTGACTCTGCAGGCCATTCACCACTTTCTCCCCCGCCAGCTTCATCACGAAGTCGTCAGCGATGACGAAGAAGCTCTCCGCCAGGTTTTTGGCATATTGACCGAACAGAACAGCAGCATCAGGACCCTGAAGATATTTGGCTGGAGATTGAATAACTTTTAGCATTCCTTTCACCCTCAAATAAGTGCGCATGTAGACATGATGAGCCCTGGCGTTATCCGCGCCGGCCGGTAAAGCGCGGCCTCAACGGAATGTACCGGAGCAGTGCGATCACTGTAGGGCCGGCAGGGAACAAAAAAATCTTTCGCCTTTTTGTTCTGATATGAAACACAGGTTAAATTTTTACGTTCCATATTGGAACAAAAAGCCCTGTTCTCCGTCAGGATTGCGATCCCGATCCGCTCCTCTGCCGCATAATTCCCCTACCATCCCCCTTTAGCGGCAGGCTTTTCCCGCGCAGCTGCGTGAAAATCAGCGAAAAATTTTTTCCGCCTACTGTGCCGGCTGCGATGACCCGGGGCTTAAAGCAGGTGAAAAAAAGCGCGCCAGCTCGCATTTTCACCGTTTTCTCAGCAAAAACGTTCCATAAAGAAACAAAATAAGCAGGCGATGTTTCGTAATGAAACCCGATCGCCGGGGCATTCTTTTTTTCGTCCGCTCAGCCAGAATCATCATATCGCCAGGCACGCTGCACCGTCAGACGATACCCCTACGCGATGACCGCCTCCGCCAGCAGAGAGGCCGCATCGAACCTTCTCCAACGGAGCACTGAATAATGAAAAAGCTGATTAACCGTGTTGAAGATGTACTGAATGAACAATTACAGGGGCTGGCTAAAGCCCACCCGCAGCTGACCCTGCATCAGGACCCGCTGTACGTCACCCGCGCCGATGCGCCGGTGGCCGGCAAGGTCGCCCTCCTCTCCGGCGGCGGCAGCGGCCATGAGCCAATGCACTGCGGCTATATCGGCCAGGGGATGCTTTCTGGCGCCTGCCCGGGGGAAATCTTCACCTCGCCGACGCCAGATAAAATGTTCGAATGCGCGATGCAGATTGACGGCGGCGAAGGCGTCCTGCTGATTATCAAAAACTACACCGGCGACATCCTGAACTTCGAAACCGCCACCGAGCTGCTGCATGAGAGCGGCATTAAAGTCACCACCGTGGTGGTCGACGACGACGTGGCGGTGAAGGACAGTCTCTATACCGCAGGCCGCCGCGGCGTTGCCAATACCGTACTGATCGAAAAACTGGTCGGCGCCGCCGCCGAGCGCGGCGATTCGCTGGAGGCCTGCGCTGAACTGGGGCGCCGCCTGAATAATCTCGGTCACTCCATTGGCATCGCCCTCGGCGCCTGCACCGTACCGGCCGCCGGACAACCTTCCTTTACCCTGCAGGACGATGAAATGGAGTTCGGCGTCGGCATTCACGGCGAGCCGGGCATCGACCGCCGTCGCTTCAGCTCGCTGGACCAAACCGTCGATGAGATGTTCGATACCCTGCTGGAGAATGGCGCCTACAGCCGCACGCTGCGCCAGTGGGATACCGTCAAGGGCGCGTGGCAGGAAGTGAAGCAGAGCAAAACCGCGCTGCAAAACGGCGACCGGGTCATCGCGCTGGTCAATAACCTCGGCGCCACCCCGCTGTCCGAACTGTACGGCGTGTATCACCGTCTCGCCCAGCGCTGCGAAGCGTCCGGCATCATCATCGAACGCAACCTCGTCGGTAGCTACTGCACCTCGCTGGATATGGCGGGCTTCTCCATCACTCTGCTGAAAGTGGATGATGAGACGCTGGCGCTATGGGACGCCCCGGTTCATACCCCGGCGCTGAACTGGGGAAACTAAGGAGCACGACATGTCACTGAACAGAACGCAAATCGTCGACTGGCTGTACCGCTGCGGCGATATCTTCACCAAAGAGAGCGATTTTCTCACCGGCCTCGATAAAGAGATCGGCGATGCCGATCACGGCCTGAACATGCACCGCGGCTTCAGCAAGGTGGTAGAAAAGCTGCCGTCGATTGCCGATAAAGATATTGGCTTTATCCTCAAAAACACCGGCATGACGCTGCTCTCCAACGTCGGCGGTGCCAGCGGCCCGCTGTTCGGCACCTTCTTCATTCGCGCCGCGCAGGTCACTCAGGCTCACCAGAGCCTGACGCTCGACGAACTGTACCTGATGATCCGCGAAGGCGCGGACGGCGTCGTCAACCGCGGCAAAGCGGAGCCGGGGGATAAAACCATGTGCGACGTCTGGCTGCCGGTGGTGGACTCCCTGCGCCAGTCCAGCGAGCAGCACCTGTCGATCGCCGCCGCGCTGGATGCCGCCTGCAAAGCAGCGGAAGCCGGCGCCCACAGTACCATCACCATGCAGGCGCGCAAAGGCCGCGCCAGCTACCTTGGCGAACGCAGCATCGGCCATCAGGATCCGGGCGCCACGTCAGTGATGTTTATGATGCAGATGTTGGCCGCCGCGGCCAAAGAGTAAGGAAATCGCGATGGTAAACCTGGTTATTGTTTCTCATAGCGCCCGGCTGGGCGAAGGTGTCGGAGAACTGGCCCGGCAGATGTTAATCAACGACGGCTGCAAGCTGGCGATCGCCGCCGGGATCGACGACCCCGACAGCCCGATCGGCACCGACCCGATCAAGGTCATGGAAGCGATCGAATCCGTCGCCGACACCGACCACGTGCTGGTGATGATGGATATCGGCAGCGCGTTGCTCAGCGCCGAGACCGCTCTCGATCTGCTCGATCCGGCGATTGCCGCGAAGGTGCGGCTGTGCGCCGCGCCGCTGGTGGAGGGGACGCTGGCGGCCACCGTCAGCGCCGCCTCCGGCGCCGGGATCGACAAAGTGATCGCCGACGCCATGAACGCCCTGGAGGCCAAACGGATCCAGCTGGGTTTACCTTCGCCAACCCCTGACGCCGCCCCGACGCCGACGCTTGCCGACGATGGCGACAGCAAATCGCTTGCGGTGGTCATACAGAACCACAACGGCCTGCACGTGCGTCCGGCGTCGAAGCTGGTCGCCGCGCTGGCAGGCTTTAACGCCGATCTGCTGCTGGAGAAAAACGGGAAGTGCGTCAAACCGGACAGCCTCAACCAAATCGCCCTGTTGCAGGTGCGACGCAACGACAAGCTGCGCCTGCTGGCCCGTGGGCCAGAGGCCGATGCGGCGCTGGCGGCGTTTCAGGCGCTGGCCGCCGATAACTTCGGCGAATCGCCTGCGGCGCAACCGGCAGCGGCCCCGGCCGCCTCCGGGCGCGTCGAAGGCATCGCGCTGCGCTATTCGCTGGCCCTGATCCAACCGGTGCGTCCGGCCGCCGCCGATGTCGCCCGCGAGCAGCAGCGACTGCGCCGGGCCATCGACCAGACGCTGGCGGAGCTCACCGCCCTGACCGAGCTGGCGGAGAATAAATTTAACGCCGACATCGCGGCGATTTTCGCCGGGCACCACACCCTGCTCGACGATGAGGATCTGTTTGATGCCGCCAACGATCGTCTGCTCACCGAGCCGTGCTCGGCGGAATGGGCGTGGCATCAGGTGCTGATGGAGCTCAGCCAGCAGTATCGCCAGCTGGATGATCCCTATCTGCAGGCGCGCTATATCGATATCGAAGATATTCTGCAGCGCACCCTGCGCCATCTGCAGGACGTTCAGGAGACGCTGCCGACGCCCGGCGAGCCGACCATTATTATCGCCGACAACATGTTCCCGTCGACCGTCCTGCAACTGGATGCCAGTCGCGTCAAAGGTCTGTGCCTGCGCGACGGCAGCGAACAGGCCCACGGCGCGATTATCGCCCGCGCGGCGGGGATCGCCTGGCTGTGCCAGCAGGGCGAGGCGCTGAACAGCGTGCAGCCCGGCGAGCCCATCACGCTCGATATGCGCCACCAGCGCCTTATCCGCCACTAAATCCACTTTGACCGTTACCGCTCCGGAGGTCTGCCTCCGGAGGGTGAGTTTTCGCTTACTCTTCAGGAACCACTATGTCTCAATTCTTTTTTAACCAGCGCGCCAGCCTCGTCAACGACGTGATTGAGGGAACCATCATCGCCAGTCCGTGGAATAACCTCGCCCGGCTGGAGAGCGACCCGGCGATCCGGGTGGTGGTCCGTCGCGACCTGAATAAAAACAACGTGGCGGTGATCTCCGGCGGCGGCGCCGGCCACGAACCGGCGCACGTCGGCTTTATTGGTAAAGGCATGCTGACCGCCGCAGTCTGTGGCGATCTGTTCGCCTCGCCGAGCGTCGACGCGGTGCTTACCGCCATTCAGGCGGTGACCGGCGAGGCGGGCTGCCTGCTGATCGTAAAAAACTATACCGGCGACCGACTGAACTTCGGCCTGGCGGCGGAGAAAGCGCGCCGTCTTGGCTACAACGTGGAAATGCTGATCGTGGGCGACGACATTTCACTGCCGGATAACAAACAGCCGCGGGGCATCGCCGGTACGCTGTTCGTCCATAAGGTGGCGGGCTATTTTGCCGAACGCGGCTACAACCTCGCCACCGTTCTGCGCGAAGCGCAGTACGCCGCCAACCACACCGCCAGCATCGGGGTGGCGCTGGCCAGCTGCCATCTGCCACAGGAGGTCGACAGCGCGCCGCGCCATCAGGCCGGTCACGCCGAGCTGGGAATGGGCATCCACGGCGAGCCTGGCGCCTCCACCATCGCCACGCAAAACAGTGCGGACATCATCAACCTGATGGTGGAAAAACTGACCGCCGCCCTGCCGGAAACCGGCCGTCTGGCGGTGATGCTCAATAACCTCGGCGGCGTGTCGGTGGCCGAAATGGCGATCCTGACCCGCGAACTGGCTAACACGCCGCTGCAGGCGCGCGTTGACTGGCTGATTGGCCCGGCCTCGCTGGTGACGGCCCTGGATATGAAGGGTTTCTCGCTGAGCGCCATCGTGCTGGAAGAGAGTATTGAGAAAGCGCTGCTGGCGGATGTGGAAACCGCCGGCTGGCCACGGCCGGTGCAGCCGCGGACAGTTAACATCATGCCCTCCACTCTCGCCAGCGCACGCGTCGACTTTACGCCCTCTGCCAACCCGCAGGTGGGCGATTACGTCGCGCAGGTGACCAGCACCCTCGTCGGGCTTGAAGATCATCTCAACGCGCTGGATGCCAAAGTGGGCGATGGCGATACCGGCTCCACCTTCGCCGCCGGGGCGCGTGAGATTGCCGACCTGCTGCAGCGCCAGCAGCTGCCGCTCAACGATCTACCCACGCTGTTCGCGCTCACGGGCGAACGCCTGACGGTGGTGATGGGCGGCTCCAGCGGGGTATTGATGTCGATCTTCTTCACCGCTGCCGGGCAGAAGCTGGAGCAAGGCGCCAGCGTGGCCGAGGCGCTGAACGCCGGTCTGGAGCAGATGAAATTTTACGGCGGCGCCGATGAAGGCGACCGGACAATGATCGATGCTCTGCAGCCGGCGCTGACGGCGCTGCTGGCCGAACCGGAGAACCTGCAGGCCGCTTTTGCCGCGGCGCAGGCCGGCGCGGATCGCACCTGCCAGTCGAGCAAAGCCGGCGCCGGACGAGCGTCCTATCTCAACAGCGACAGCCTGCTCGGCAACATGGACCCCGGCGCCCACGCGGTGGCGATGGTGTTTAAGGCGCTGGCGGAACGATAAGCCTCCCCGGTGGCGCTGCGCTTACCGGGGCAACGTCACAGCGCCGAAGGGTAGGTCGGGTAAGGCGTTAGCCGACACCCGACAAAAAACGGCACCGCGGTTAGCCCGGATAAGGCGCTACGCGCCGCTATCCGGGTTTTACCACGATGGCTTTTTACTTGCTGTGCCAGTACGCCTGCGAACGCACCAGCTGCTGATCGATGCTCTCATCTTCAAAGCGCGCCAGCAGTGATTTCACCACCGCGCCTTCGCCGGTCAGCCAGATGAAATAATCCTCCGCCGGCACCTTCACCTGCGCCAGACGCTCGGCGACGAACGCCGGATTGTGGCCCACCACCCACTCGATGTTAAAGCCGTCGAGATCCGCCAAATAATCTTTATATGACGCATCAGCGATAGTGACGATGGCCGTCACCTGCGGCGTCACCGCCAGCTGACGCAATCCCAGCAGACGACGACGCAGCGCCGGCATACCGGACTCATCGCAGACATATAACTGCCAGGCGTAATCCTCCGGCACCACCAGCGAGCCGCGCGGACCGCCGATCACCAGCTTATCGCCCACTTTTGCCTCCAGCGCCCAGCGGCTGGCAATTCCGCCATCGTGGATAAAGAAGTCATACGCCAGCTCATGGCGTTCGGCATCGTACAGCGGCGTATAGTCGCGGGTAGCAGGCCGCACGCCCTCACCCCAGTCGATCCCCTCCTCGGTCACCTGCGGGGGCGCAAACGCCGCGCCCGGCTCCGGGAAGAAAAGCTTGGTGTGGTCGTCAAAGCCGCGGGAAACGAAACCTTCCAGCGCCTCGCCTCCCAGCACGATGCGCTGGAAGGCCGCGCCTGCGCGCTCCACGCGCAGCACCGTCAGCTCACGGAAACGCAGCTCATTGCGGACACGCTGCGGGTACTTGTCTGCTTTGGTTTTTGTCATCATCGATCGCCTTCGTGAACGGTAAATAGATATATCTAAACTCAATGCAAATGATAATGATTGCCAACTAAAAAGAATGCAAGTCTTTTTTTGATATAGTCAAAACAAACCGCATCAAAATCCACAACCAGAAAATAATTACATATATATCAATACATTAAAAAATAAATAGCAACCAGAATTGCGAACTTTCACTTTTTAGATATAAATTAGATATATCAAAACACAGCAGGAGGTAACCATGCGACATCATCATGAAGAGGGGCGTGGGCCACGCGGGCGCCACAGCGATCCCAGCGAACACGGCGAACATGGCCGCCGCGGCGGCGGACGTCGCCAGCGTTTCTTTGGCCACGGCGAACTGCGGCTGATTATTCTGGACATCCTCAGCCGCAGCGCCAGCCACGGCTATGAGCTGATCAAAGAGATCGAAACCCTCACCCAGGGGAACTACAGCCCCAGCCCGGGGGTGATCTACCCGACGCTGGATCTGCTCCAGGACCAGGGCCTTATCAGCGTGGAAGACGACAACGGACGCAAAAAAATCGTCATCAGCGAAGAGGGGAAACAGCTGCACGCGGAGAACCAGGAGCACCTGGCCCATATCCAGGCGCGTTTGCAGGCGCGGATGGTCGGCTGCGAGCTGCGCAGAGATCCGCAGATGAAGCGCGCACTGGAGAATTTCAAAGCGGTCCTCGACCTGAAAGTGAACCAGCAGGCCAGCAGCGCCGCCCAGCTCAAGCAGATCATTGGCATTATCGACCGAGCGGCGATGGAGATCTCCCAGCTAGACTAAGCCTCTTTTCTCACCATCGGTTGCCCCGCGCTGGGGCAGCCCGCACCACGACGGATCGTGCCGCTAAAGGCCGCAAGGCAGAAAATCTCGCCAGCTCAGGAATAAAACGTGCCAATAATGGCGCCATGAGATTAAATTTTACACATTTCGTCTTTTACTTTGCATTTATCCCGATTTTCACCGCTTCTGCCGAACTGGCGTAATCCCTGCAATACTTAATCCAGTATCGTGTGATACGTCCGCCCCAGGAGCACATTTTGAACAGGTTACCTTCCAGCGCATCGGCTCTGGCCTGCAGCGCACACGCACTGAATCTCATTGAAAAGCGCACGCTTGACCATGAGGAAATGAAAGCACTTAACCAGGAGGTTAGAGAATACTTTAAAGAGCATGTGAATCCGGGGTTTTTAGAGTATCGAAAATCGGTCACAGCCGGCGGGGATTACGGAGCCGTAGAGTGGCAAGCGGGAGGGTTAAATACGCTTGTCGACACCCAGGGACAGGAGTTTATCGACTGCCTTGGCGGGTTTGGCATCTTCAATGTAGGGCACCGTAATCCAGTTGTGGTATCCGCCGTCGAGAATCAACTCGCGAAACAACCGCTTCACAGTCAGGAACTGCTGGACCCGCTACGCGCGATGCTGGCGAAAACCCTGGCGGCCTTAACGCCCGGCAAACTGAAGTACAGCTTCTTCTGCAACAGCGGTACCGAATCGGTAGAGGCGGCCATCAAGCTGGCGAAAGCCTATCAGTCGCCGCGAGGTAAATTCACCTTCATCGCCACCAGCGGCGCCTTCCATGGCAAATCGCTGGGGGCGCTGTCGGCCACCGCCAAGTCGACTTTCCGCAAACCGTTTATGCCGCTGCTGCCGGGCTTCCGCCATGTGCCGTTCGGCGATATCAACGCCATGCGCACCATGCTGAGCGAGTGCAAGAAAACCGGTGACGACGTCGCGGCGGTGATCCTTGAGCCGATTCAGGGCGAAGGGGGGGTGATCCTGCCGCCGACGGGGTATTTGCCGGCGGTGCGCAAACTGTGCGACGAGTTTGGCGCCCTGCTGATCCTCGACGAAGTGCAGACCGGTATGGGCCGCACCGGCAAGATGTTCGCCTGCGAGCATGGGAACGTTCAGCCTGACATCCTGTGTCTGGCGAAAGCGCTCGGCGGCGGCGTGATGCCGATCGGCGCGACGGTGGCGACGGAGGAGGTCTTCTCGGTGCTGTTCGACAACCCGTTCCTGCACACCACCACCTTCGGCGGCAACCCGCTGGCCTGTGCGGCGGCGCTGGCGACCATCAACGTGCTGTTGACGCAAAACCTGCCGGCGCAGGCGGCGCAGAAAGGCGATATACTGCTGGACGGTTTCCGCCTGCTGGCGCAGGAGTATCCGGACCTGGTGAATGATGTGCGCGGGAAAGGCATGCTGATGGCCATCGAGTTTGTCGATAACGAGATTGGCTACGACTTTGCCAGCGAGATGTTCAGGCAGCGGGTGCTGGTCGCCGGGACGTTAAACAACGCCAAGACGATCCGCGTTGAACCGCCGCTGACGCTCACCCTTGAGCAGTGCGAGCTGGTGCTGAAGGCGGCGCGTAAGGCGCTGGCGGCTCTGCGCGTCTCGGTTGCAGAGGCGTAATTCACACACAACCCTCTCCCGGTCGGGAGAGGGTATTTTCGTTATACCACCCGCACGCCTGCCGGCATGACGCGCTCCGGCGTCAACAGCACGCTTTCGCTTTCGTCTTCGGTTTCTGCGCATAACAGCATGCACTCAGAAGTTTCACCACGCATTTTGGCTTTCGCCAGATTACACAGCACCACCACCGTTTTCCCCAGCAGCTCCTCTTCGCTGTAGTAGGGCAGCAGGCTGGTGACCGTCTGCAGCGTGCGGCCGCCGACATCAATCCGCGCAATGTACAGTTTGTCAGCATTGTCATGGCGCTTCACCTCGACAATCTTGCCGACGCGCATCTCCAGTTTGGCAAAATCAGCGTAAGCTACGGTATCCATCTCTCACCTCCAGTAAATTTTTACTAAAAGATAGCAAATTTTTGCCGTTCGTCTGCATGATACTGAGAATAATGCTACTTCTGTCACGCTATCGCCGGGGAAAATAGCCCTCCCACGCAGGCGTTTTTTACTGAAATAAGGTGCAGGACGCGACGCTTGCTTTACAATGGATGAGCAAACATGGGCAACGTCCGATAAAGGAAAAAGATGGCAACGCTAAAAGACATTGCGACCGAAGCGGGTGTTTCGCTGGCGACGGTTTCCCGGGTGTTAAACGACGATCCCACCCTGAATGTAAAAGAAGAGACCAAGCATCGTATTCTGGAGATTGCGGAGAAGCTGGAGTATAAAAGCAGCAGCGCGCGTAAAACTCAGGTCCTACCTGTCGGCCATCATCATATCCTGGCGCTGTATAGCTACCAGCAAGAGCTGGAAATTAACGACCCTTACTATCTCGCCATTCGCCACGGTATTGAAACCCAATGCGAAAAGCTCGCCATCGAGCTCACCAACTGCTATCTCAATAACACCCTGCCCGAGCTGAAAAAGGTCACCGGCGTATTGATTATTGGCCAGCCGACGCGCGAGCTGCGCGAGACCGCCAGCGCGCTGACCGACAATATTTGCTTTATTGATTTCCACGAAGCCGGTAGCCCGTACGATGCGGTGGATATCGACCTGGTACGTATCGCTAAAGAGGTGGTCGACTTCTTTATCCAGCAAGGCGCGTCGCGTATTGGATTTATCGGCGGCCAGGACCAGCCCGGCAAGGCCGATATTCGTGAAGTGGCGTTTGTGGAGTACGGCCAGTTGAAGGGCGTGGTTTCAGCCGATGATATCTGGCGCGGCGGTTTTTCCAGCTCGTCCGGTTATGAGCTGGCGAAGCAGATGCTGGCGCAAGCGGAGTTTCCACGGGCGCTGTTTGTCGCCTCGGACTCCATCGCCATCGGCGTGCTGCGCGCCATTCACGAACGCGGGCTGGCGATCCCGGAAGATATTTCGCTGATTAGCGTCAACGATATCCCCACCGCGCGCTTTACCTTCCCGCCGCTGTCGACGGTGCGGATCCACTCCGAAATGATGGGCAGCCAGGGGGTGAACCTGCTTATCGAGAAGGCCCGCGATGGCCGCGCCCTGCCGCTTAACGTTTTTGTTCCCAGCGTGTTGAAGCTGCGCGGAACCACCCGTTAATCCAATCACATCCCGGCGGCGCTACGCTTAGCCGGGCTACCGGTCCTGGCCGGAACGCCACTCTGTAGGCCGGGTAATGCGAAACCGCCACCCGGCACAAAGCGGCTTCATCCCCCATCCACTTCCCCGACGGCGCTACGCTTAGCCGGGCTACCGGTCCTGGCCGGAACGCCACTCTGTAGGCC